>QHXE01000318.1:6072-11925 GCA_003222835.1 Acidobacteriota bacterium
GGCGGAAAATACTGTAGCGCTTCGTGCGAAGGCACAGGTAAGACGATCGAACTTGATTGCGATTGCAGTCACGAAGAGTGTCAGGGAAATTTTTAACAAACCTAGCCACGAAAAGGCACAAAAGGCTCAAAAAGATAAAAGCGCTTGCAGTGCCTGAAAGCTTTTGTGCTTTTTGCGCCTTTTTGTGGCTGGATATTTTCTGATTATTTCTGACGCTTTGTGATTACGGTCGCCAGATGATCGGCCATCGCCGGATCAAGGCCGCGAAGTTTCTGTTGTTGGTCCCGTGCGCTTTTCACATCGCCCAAAATCAAATAACTGACCGCGAAGTTGTAATAGAAAGAAGGGTCGTTTGGATTGAGGCTGATCGCTTTTTCATGAAAAGGGATCGCTTCGCGCGCGCGGCCTGATTTTGAAAGTGTGACTGCCATGCTGTCGTAGGCCAAAGCGAAATCGGGATGATCGCGAATCAGAATTCGATAAACGAACTCGGCGTACTTCATCTGGCCCAAGCGGTCGTAGGTCACGCCCATGTTGTAGCGCGCTTTCACGAAACCGTTGTCGAGCGCCACCGCTTGCTGAAATGCCTCAAGCGCGCGTGGGTATTGCTTTAACTCGCCGAGCGCTTCACCCAGGTTGTTTTGAGCTTCGGCCGAGTTCGCATCTAAAGCGATCGAGCTTCGAAACGCGGTAATCGCCTGTTCGAACTTCCCCAGAGTCAGGTAGATGTTGCCGGCGCTGAGCAGAGCCGCCGCGGCGATCTGCGGAGAATTCTTTGCGACGAGCGCGATGGTCTCGTAGGCCTTGATCGCGTCGTCGTTCCGACCCTGCTGTTGCGCCACCTGCGCGACGCGTGTGAGTCGTTGCGCTTCCTTGGTGTTATCGGCGGTCGTTTGAGCCGTTGCTGACAACGAAAGAAAGATCAAAACAAAGCAGTTGGTTAATGCGTGTCTGGTCAAGCGGATCAATTGAGTCATGTGGTTAGATATCTCGAATTGCGGACAGTGCGGAAGAGACATAAATGCTTCAGCGATTCCGCTTTCAAAATAGAAAAGAGTCAATGGACGAAAAAATCTGGGAATTCCCTTCGATTCGTAGTATTAATGTAGCCGTAAATTCCAGTTCCGGACAAAAGACCAGGGAGGGCCCGATGACCAGAATCTTTCTCTTGCTTCTAGTCGCTCTGATTCTCGCGCCATCAGCGTTTGCTCAGAACCGTCGCGACGATTATTCCTTCTATGAATTCTATGTCGGATACGCTCACGAGCGAGCGAATAACAATGCCGATCGGTTCGATAAGAACGGCACCGCGACCTTCAATGGCAGGACGGTTGACTTTGCCTCCCAGAAGGTTAACTACAACGGGTTCAATGCCGAGTTCAATCAGAACGTGACGCGTCACATCGGAATCGTGACCAGCTTTACGGGCACCTACAATACTACCGGCTACTTCGACGCGCGATCGGGCCGGACGTTCAACGCGCGGGTGCAGCGCTACGACTTGATGGCGGGACCGCGTTATAACTGGCGACCCGGGGGCGTGACGCCGTTTGTTCATGGACTGTTCGGCATCTCGCACATGCGCGCGCGCTTTGACGATACATTGACGCCGCGAGTGAAGAGCGATACTGCGTTTGCGATGGCCTTCGGTGGAGGCTTGGATGTGCACGCGGGAGAACACCTGGACGTGCGCGCGATTCAGGTCGATTACTTGCCGACGTTCTTTAACGGCAAGCGCCAGGACAATATCCGCGCTGGAGCGGGTATTAAGATCAAGTAACAAGTCCGCGACCGCCTGCGGTAGCGGGCGGTTGATCCAGGCACCGCTTGCATTCAAAAAACCATACGTCAACTGCCCGCTACCGCAGGCGGTTCTGACAATTTCAGAAATTGCGCCGCCAGTTTTGGTCCGACGCCTTCGTCTTCGTGCTTGAAAAAGATGAAGGCGTCTTTCCATTTCTGATCCGTCACGCGTTTCATCCAATCAACTAGATCGCTTTCATTGTATGAGGTGCGCCGCAGACGTAGATAACCCCAACCTGCCGTGCTAATGATTTCAGACAGCGGCTTATCATCAGTGTCGGAAACGACCAGCGCGCAGTCTTGCTTACGCAGTAAATCAAAGGTTTCATTATCGAACCAGGTTTCGTGGCGAAACTCGAAAGCGGCACGAGTATCCGAGGGCAAGAGTTCGAGAAATGATTTGAGTCGCCCGCAATCCTTTTTCATGTTGGGTGGAAGCTGAAACAAGACCACGCCCAGCCGTTCTCCCAATAGCCCCGAAGTTTCCAATAGGTATTTCGTTTCCTCGGCGACGTTGTTGAGGCGCTTGATGTGGGTGATTCGCTGCGTAGCTTTGATCGAAAAGCGGAACTCATCGGGAACTTGTGCTCGCCAATTTTCGATCATGCTGGCTTGCGGCAAGCGATAGAACGTGTTGTTGATCTCGACGGCGGGCAAACGGCGTGAATAGTACGAGAGCATCTCTTTGGCCGGCAGGTCTTCGGGATAGAAGTTGCCCTTCCACTCTTTGTAGCTGTAGCCGCTGGTGCCGACGTGAAGGTTCATCAGATTAGGCAGCTTTCAGTAAAGCCTGCTCAATCTTGCGCGGCAACTCGATGAAAAGAAAATAGTCGCCGGGATAGAGATAGTCTTCGCCCTCGTTGTCGATGACGCGAATGTAATTTGATTTCGCAGCGCTCTCATCAGGCAGGACCTGGTAAATCCTGCGGGGAGTTAACAAGTCCGGATCGTCTGAGTTGATACAAACAGCAAATTTGGTTTCGTGATTATTCTTCTTGGCCATATTCTTAATCCAGATATCGTTTGATTCGCATCTTTCGCTTGCCTATTCCATGGGCTTCAAACCAGTGCACCTCGGCAAGTCGTATCCTACCATCGGAAAGGCGCACGTTGGCAACTCCTTTTAGCTTTCGCCAGCGGCCTCTTCCATACCGTTTTCTCAGAATACTACGAATCTTAACGCCTGGACCGACAGCGATTGTTTCAACTTCACTTATCTTTCCGACAATCTCAAAATGCATTAAACGAACTCTCATGAAATCGCTCGCGCGATCAAAAACGCGGCGCCTGCTGCCAAGCTACCGATCAGCGCGGTTTGCAAAGCGCTGCGCGCGGGGCGCGTGCCGGTAAAGCGTCCTTTGATAAAGCCAAACACGAGCAGCGCGAGCAGCGTTAACCCAACCGAATAGAAGAGCGCGGTCACGACGGTCATTTGCCTGACGTAAAGCGTCGCAATGTAAGGCGCCAGCGGAATCAATCCGCCCGCGACGTAAGACGCCGCGATCGTCAGGGCACTTATCAAGGCCCGTTTCGGATCCGGTTTTTCCAAACCCAATTCGAAACGCATCATGAAATCAACCCAACGCTTTGGGTGCTTCGAAAGAGCTTCGACTATCGGCGCGCTTTCTTCATGGGTCAACCCATAGGAATGAAAGACCTGGGCCACCTCCCGTTTCTCCTCTTCAGGAATCTCGACGACTTCGCGTTTCTCGCGGTCGCGCTCTTTGGCGTAATGTTCAGCGTCGCTTTTGGCCGCGAGATAACCACCGAGGCCCATCGCGATCGAGCCCGCCGCAATCTCAGCCAACCCAGCCGTGACGATGATTCCGGCTGAATTGATCGCGCCCGTCAGTCCCGCGGCCAGCGCGAATGGCACAGTCAAACCATCGGACATACCGATGACGATGTCGCGGACCGTTTCGCCCGCGGTAAAGTGTCGTTCGACATGACGAGTCTGCGGCATGGCTGTGATCGTCTCTTAACTCAGCTCCCTAAAAAAATCGTTTTCCATAATTTTCCCTTTGTCATTCGCCGTTTGCCATTATTTATGAAGAACTGACGATCTAATCCGCCAACTTGAATTCACGCATAAACATCGGGCTTAATGCTTTGGATTTGATCGGTCATTGCTTGATGGCCACCGTTGAAGCGTGCCAGGCGACGACCAGCCATTTGCCACCACGCCGAATGTAAACCTTGGTAAATCGCCACTCGTCGTTCACCTCACGTCCTTGAACGCTGCGTGTCCGCTGAAGCCGGCCCGTTACGACAGCGGCCCTGTCATAAACGTGGATGCCGAGGTCCGATGTTTCATAGCGCTCAAACTTGACCTTCCCGGATCGCAGAATGGCGATTGAGCTCCGCTTATTTAAGACCACCATATCAGTCATAGTCACCACCAGATCGTCCGCGCACAGTTGCTCCAACGCATCGGCGTCAGCTCGGACATAAGCATCGTTCCAAACCTTCTCGAGCCGCTTAAGCTCTTGGACGTCGACTGAGTCATCAGGCTTTGCGACTGAGGTCTGAATGAAAATGACAGCCAGAATAGAAAGTACCGAACAGAACCTCAAACACATATATCCTCCTGGCAGCGACCGAGAATTTTGAGGTCATCCTCCTGACCCCGGTATTGCACGAGAGTATTGCACGACATTATATTTTCGCGCTACGCTAAGGTTGATTATGATTGGCTCTTTCCGTCACAAAGGACTCAAGGAGTTTTTTGAGACGGGAAAGCAAACGTGGGACATCAGCCGATCTCGCGGTGCGGATTGGCCGTCGCCTGGACGTGCTTGAGGCCGCGCAAGAGTTAAGCGACATCGATGCACACGGTTTCAATCTTCATCGGCTCAAGGGCGAGAGACAAGACGAGTGGGCTATCTCAGTGAGCGGCAATTGGCGGATCACATTCAGATTTGAAAAGGGAGAAGCTCTGGATATTAATTTAGAGGATTATCATTAGGAGAGGACGTGATGAGAACTAAAACTAGGAGGAGACCCACTCATCCAGGCGAGTTATTGCGCGAGGAAACACTTCCAGCGGCTGGATTAACGCCTTCCGAATTGGCTACTAGACTCGGCGTATCGGCCGTGTTTTCAATACAACACCCGAGTTCTGGCTGCGACTCCAAGAAGCTGTTGACATCTGGGACACTTGGCAAACTAATCGCCGGGAATATGATCGATTGAAGCCGCTGAATGAAAGGGCAGCGTGAGTCTCTTTCCTAGCTGATTGAGGCGTGATGTTCGGACGGTTTGCGATTCGTCCTCTTACTTTTCGACTAGAAGCAATTTGCACCTTTCGAGAAATGGACTGCCGACAAAGTCCCGTATCACGCCTGAAAACTCTATGACCTGGTTTTCCTTCAAACTAAGGAATTGTCGTGCTGTCAAGGAAATAAGGCGGACTTAAGTAAAGCGTTGGCTGGCCTGACGTGTTTTAGAGCAAGGCGTCCATAGACAGCAACGTCGTGTTGAAGCAATGAGAACTCTATTCTCTATCTCTGTAGGAAGAGGTTTGCGACTTGGCATAGATCGAATTTAATTCAACGGAGACTAAGCCCAATCAACTTTCGGATGCATCGCGTGCCACTTCGTGGCTTGTTGGAACGCCAACGCGACGCGCAGCGGCGATGCTTCATCGTACAAGCCGCCGGTGAACATGATCGCTCGTGGCAGGCTTGGCGTGCCCGTGAAACCGCAGGGAACGCAGACCGCTGGGTGTCCGGTTAGGTTGGTAATGATCAGGCTCGCACTGCCGGGCGCCGGCGAGACGAAAACGTCCCATTGCGACATCAGCTTATCCATCTCGCGCATCAGCAGCACGCGCGCGCGTTGCGCTCTCAGATACTCAACCGCGGGAATGAAGCGTGAAGTACGAAATGAGTTTGGCCAATCGCTCGCGTCCTGCCCGGAAAGCTGATTCACTCGCCCGTCGCGGGTGATGTCATCGAACGCGGTCGCTGCTTCCGCCGTCAGAATATAGCGAATGTTCTGAGTCGGAAACTTTGGCAGTTCGATCGGCATCAACTTCACGCCGGCTTTTTC
>QHXE01000319.1 GCA_003222835.1 Acidobacteriota bacterium
CCCCACCCAGGGTAGCCGAAGCGGCAACCCTGGGCTGGAGGCCGTAACCGCTTTGCGGTTTGGTACCAGACACAACGATCGTCACAGTTTGTTGGATTCACTTCGCTCTTTGATCGAGGATCAGGTAGGACTAACGCACGCCCCACTCCCAAATACCGTATTGAATTTTCTTATCAAGCGCATGGCCGGACTGTTTAAGCGACAGCGCGATTTGTCCGCGATGGTGCGATTCGTGAGAGATCAAATAGCCGAAGAAGGCTTCGACGTCGGGCTTAAAACCCTTTACCTTTTCGCCGGTCGCCAGACTCCGGGTCAATAATGCGCCGATCGCCTGGCCTGAATCGAGCAACGACTTGCGCAGTAGTTTCTGATCGCCTGCCTGCTCCTTTTCAATCTTGTCCAGCCCTTTCAATAAATCCGGTGCGGCCGCTTTCAGCCACATCAGTCGAACGTTGTGAAGGTGAGCAAATCGCTCGCCGACGCTACGGCCTTTGGAAGCCGAATGGTCCTTGAGATGTGCCGCGTCAATAGCATCGAGCAAATAGAGATTAATGCGATTGTGAATTTCCCAAGTTCCCACGAATTGCTTTTCGTGCATCCTTCGTTTAGCTCCGTCAGTCATAGTGTCAGAACCGCGAGCGGACCGGGTCCCCAAGCGGGCAGCCCGCTTTGGGTGTTGGATGCGACCGGATCATAGCGTCAAGCTAAGACTGGCGAGCGGAATTGTTGATTCAAACGATCCAGACCGATCCGGTCGCTACCGCTCGCGGTACTGACACGGACGACCTCACTCAGGCGTAATCTCAGCCGAGTTGTTTTCGAAACTGCCATGCGCTCACCGAAACCATCACCAACGCAATCACCGCCAGCGCGATCAGTTGTGGATAAAGAACGTCGACACCGCTGCCTTTGAGCAAGATGCCGCGCGAAATGATCGCAAAGTGCTTCACTGGATTAATCGAAGTTACGGGTTGCAGCCAGGCCGGCATCGCCTCAATCGGCGTCGTCGCGCCCGAAAGGAGCGCTAACGGCGGATTGGTGAAGAAGCCCATCAGTTGCGCCTGCTGTTGCGTGCGTGTGAAGGTGGCGATCATCATTCCCAAACCGATGCCGCACAACACGCAGAGCGAGGCCGCGAGGAAGAATAAGAGCAAGCTGCCACGCACCGGCACGCCGAAAACTAACCGCGCCACCCCTAACGCCAAGCCGATGTCGATTGCCAACAGCAGAAAGATCGGTGCAACTTTCGCAACGATGATCTCCGAACTTTCGGCCGGCGTCATCAACAGTTGTTCTACCGTGCCGATTTCCTTCTCGCGCACAAGCGACGCCGAAGAAACAACCGATCCCTGCAAAACCAACAACAGTCCAATCATTCCGGTCGTAATGAACCACGCGCTCTTGAGTCCCGGGTTATAGAGGAGCGTCAAACGTGGCGTCACGGTGGCGCGCGTACCCGGAACGTTTGTCGTCAAGGAAACGCCTGGATTGTTTGGCGACAGGGAAATGCTCGCTACGTTTGGCGTATCACCGGTCGGCGGTGACGGCTGGGGCGCCGTGCTTTCGTTCGGTTGCCCTCCTTTTGACTGAGACCGAGCGATCTTTTGATTGAGACTGGCGATGATTCGCGCCGCATAACCACCGGCAATAGTCGCTGTGTTGGCATTGACGGCATCGATCAACAATTGCACTTCCGCGGTTTCGTGACGCGTGCGCCTCTCCGCAAAATCGCGCGGCACCACGAGCCCTGCGTCGAGCTCCGCACGGCTTATCGCTTGACCCAGATCCTCGGTTGATGCGTAGTAAGCTTTCGTCTTGAAGACCAAACCTTCCGTGAACGCT
The DNA here is from genome assembly GCA_003222835.1 of Acidobacteriota bacterium. The sequence continues at coordinate 1,843 of QHXE01000319.1, forward strand.
GAAACCAGCTCACGGCTTTCAGGCGTGCGACTGTAATCGACCACGCCCAGCCGCAAATTCTCAAATGTCGGATTCAGCGCCAGGCCGAAGAGAATTATGTTCAGGGTCGGCGGAATGATTAGCAAAATGACTAATCGCCGATTGCGCCTAATCTGGTGAAACTCTTTTATGAAGAGGGACCAGAGTCGAAGATTTAGGATGCGGTTGAATGGGCTCACGGTTCTAATCAAAACATTTATCACTTCTCATTTGACATTTTTCATTTGTTCATTTGCTTGTCATAATTCGTGTGGTTTCGTGGATCTCATTGGCTGAGTAACAGGAACGATCCACGAAATCACACGAACAAGACACGTTAAAGCTAGCCCAAAATGGCAAATGAAAAATGGCAAATGAGAAATGACAAATGATCACGCTTTAACCTGCATCTCTTTCATCACACTCCACGCGCGCCAGAAAAAGAAAGTGCCCAGCAAGAAGAGCGCGATTGGGGCGTGCCACATCGCCGGCCAGCCGCCACCGCGCAAGAACGCGTCGCGAATCACTTCGAGGTAGTAACGCATCGGCACTAAATTCGATAGAAATCGCAGCGGCTGGGGAATGTTCGTTATCGGAAACAGGTATCCCGATAGTAGAAACGACGTCAGAAACCCGCCGAGCTGTGCCGCCTGAATCGCCGCCGCTTGATTCGGAATCGCGGCGCCGATCATCGTTCCGAAACACGTAGTGCAAAGCAGGTAGAAGAACGTCGTGACCAGCAAGGGCGTCGGATCGCCGGCGAGGCTCAGTCCGAAAACTACAAACAGCACGATCATCCCGGCAATCCATTCGGCCCATGCCACGAGCGTATACGCGATGACTTTGCCAAGGAGATATTCGAAGGCCGTGATACTCGAAACATAAACTTGCAGGATCGTCTTTAGCTCGCCCTCGCGCGAGAGCGCCAGCGCTGCCAACAGTGGGGGAAACATTGCCAAGCCAAACGCCAGCACGCCCGGTCCAAAATATTTCAAGTCTTCGCGGCCGGGATTGAACCAATAACGAATCAGCGGCTTGATGGCCGGGCGAATCGTTGCCGGCTGAATCTGCCCCGTGAACGCCTGGGTGATGGCGGCCGCCTTGCCCCGCATCACGTTAGCGGTGTTCGCATCCGTGCCGTCGATGAGCCATTGCACCTCAACATTTTGTCCACGCCGAAGATCGCGCTCGAACTGAGGCGGAATGATCAATGCCGCGCGGGCCTGGTTCTGTGCCAGCACGCGTTCCGGCGACATGTTCGTAGCTAAAGCACTGAGATTGAACGAGAGCGAAGCACTGACGGTTTCGAGGTAGCGACGCGACATCGGGGTCTTATCCAAGTCCTGCACGACCACCGGAATGTCTTTAACCGACAACGAAGTAGCTTTGCTCAGCAGCAACAAAAGCAACACTGGCAAGACCAGAGCCAGCGCCAGCGTCAGCCGATCGCGCCACAACTGCGTGAGTTCTTTTCGGACCTGAGCCAGAATGCGTTTCATTTAGCGAGCAGAATCAACATACGCTCCTCTTACGTGGAGCACGTGTACGTTACGACCCTTGATTGTGAATAGCACACGATAGCGACCTACTACCATTTGACGAATCTCTTCTGAAAACTCTTCATTTTCCGGCGCTAGCGGGAATCCTTTAGGCACAACGCCTAGCTGTTTTGCGGCCGCGCTGCGCAGTTCGCGAGCCCACTGCCGGGCCGTACGCTTGCCCCACGCACGACAACCCCAGTCGAAACACTCACGCACGTTCTCCTGCGCTGACTCTTCAAAGATCACCCGATAGCGCTTCATTCCTGCTCGGAAATTCCCTTCTCAGTAAAGAACTCGTCAAAGAAGTGCTCCGCCAGTTTGCCCTTATGTTGATTCATACTCGCTAGTCCACGCTTGATGCCCTCGACAGCTTCCATTCGATCTTTGGCTTCCAAAATTTCCTGATAGCTCTCAGCGTCTTGCACAACCAGCTCGGCCTTGCCGTTCACAGTCAGTACTACAGGCGCCTTGGTCTTTTTCATTTGGCGCATAAGTTTCGCGGTATCGCGCTTGAACGTGCTGAGGCTTTGGATATCACGCGTTAGTTTCATAAGTCGTCCTCCTGTTGCTAAATCTGCACTAAATTTAACTTCAGTGTAGCATCCCGAACGGCAGTTGTTACAAGACGAGACCGATCGCGACATTAGACAGCCGATTTACACACAAGTCGCGGGCTGTAAGAGCTCGCTGGACCCCAGGCCGCGACGGTTATGCAGCGCGGGAATTTGAAGCTGTCAAAATGGGAGTTGGGATTCATTCTTCCGCAGCTTTCCCTTCTTTCCGCATCTTTTCCACCACCGCAATAAAGACGTCTTCCAGCGAGTACGGCTGCTCGCGTGCGTTCCCTACATTAATCCCCTCGCTCGTCAACTTGTTGGTGATATTTCGAATTCCGGTAGTGGCATCTTCGTCGACAATAACGTGCAAACGATCGCCAAACAGCGAAACGCGCCAGTTCTCCATCTCTTGTTTGAGAAGATTGTTCGCCCGTTGCGGCGAGTCGGTTTTGAATTCGAGCACATGTCCTTTCTGTTCGGCCTTCAAACCGGATGGCGTGCCTTGCGCCACCAATTCACCCGCAACCATTAAACCGAGACGATTACACTGCTCAGCCTCTTCGAGATAGTGAGTGGTTACCAGAATGCCCATCCCGCGATCGGCAAAGCTATTGATCATCTTCCAGAAAGCCCGGCGGGCAAGCGGATCGACGCCCGAGGTCGGTTCGTCGAGAAAGAGCACGCTCGGTTCGTGCATCACGGCGGCGCCGAACGCCACGCGTTGCTTCCAGCCACCGGGCAGGCTGCCGGTCATTTGTTTGCCGCGCCCCTGCAAACCGGAGAACGACAGCACCCAGCGCTTTTTCTCAGCGCGTTCAGCGAGCGGCACCTGATAGACGCCGGCAAAGAAATCCAGATTCTCTTCAATTGTCAGATCGTCGTATAGTGAAAACTTCTGCGACATATAGCCTATGCGTTGCCGCACCGAGCTCGATCGCAGAGAGTCAGTTTCGCCCGCCAGCTCCGCTTCCCCATCGGTTGGCTCAAGCAAGCCGCAAAGCATTTTGATCGTGGTCGTTTTGCCTGCGCCGTTCGCGCCGAGCAAGCCATAAACTTCGCCATACTTCACTTCAAGATTGATCCGCTTGACTGCTTCAAATTCCCCAAAGCTCTTTGACAGATCGCGTGCGCCAATAGCAATTGCCTCGG
>QHXE01000320.1 GCA_003222835.1 Acidobacteriota bacterium
ACTCATTCTTAGTCCCGTAGGGATGAAATGTTTATAGATTTACAGTTCAAAAAAGTGGTCTAAAGCTCCGTAGGAGCGCGATGTTATCTGCCGGCGAACGGTACATTGCGCTCCTCCGGAGCTGGCAACGGTTCGTGTTTCGCAGGCTATAAACATTTCGCCGCTCTGCGGCTGCGCAACGAAACGTTTCGGATGGCAGCACGCGGAACAACCCGCACAATGCGGGAACCCTGGCCAACGCTTTAATCTAAAATGTCCCTCACCCCAGCCCTCTCCCAAAGGGAGAGGGAGTTTCCAATCGGCAATACTTACGTCCCACTCGCTCGCGCCAGCGCGCGCGCGTTCGATTCAAAAGCGGCCATTGCCGCATGTTCGCTGATCATGCCTGCCTGCTTGAACTCTTTTCGTGCTTCCAGCACGCGGAGATAGTCGTGAGGAATTATGCGTACGAATTTTGTCAGCCAGTCATCCCACGCCAACAGCACTTCGGTTGCGCGCCGGCTGCCAGTGTATTCGGCGTGATGGAAGACCAGGTCCTTCAGGGCTTCGATCTCTTGCTCGTCGTCCAGTCCGTTGAGTGCTACCATCTCTTCATTGCAGCGGCGAGAAAACTCGCCTTCCTCATCGAGCACGTAAGCAATACCGCCCGACATCCCGGCGGCGAAATTTCGTCCCGTCGGACCCAGCACAACTACGCGTCCACCTGTCATGTATTCGCAACCGTGATCGCCAACAGCTTCGACGACGGCCGATGCTCCGCTGTTGCGCACGCAGAAGCGTTCACCTGCTACGCCGCAGATGTAGGCCTCGCCGCTCGTCGCGCCATAAAAAGCGACGTTGCCGATAATCACATTCTGTTCCGCGATGAACGTTGCTTCGCGCGGTGCGTGGACAATAATTTTGCCGCCGGAAAGTCCTTTGCCGAGGTAATCGTTTGCGTCCCCTTCCAGGCTAAGCGTCATGCCGCGCGGCACGAACGCGCCAAAACTCTGGCCGGCCGAACCGTTAAAGTGCAAACGAATCGTGTCTTCCGGAAGTCCGTTTGGTCCGTAACGTCGGGTGACTTCGCTCCCAACCATCGTTCCCACCGCTCGGTCCACGTTTTGGATTGGCAAGGTTGCTTCGACCCGCTCTCCGGTATCGAGGGCAGGTTTGCACAGATTCAATAACTTTCTGGCATCAAGTGAACTCTCCAGCCCGTGGTCCTGATCGATTTGGCAGTAGCGTGCGACTGAGTCCGACGTGTCGGGCCGGTAAACTATCTGGGAAAAGTCGAGCCCATGCGCTTTCCAATGGTCGATATCGGCGCGCATTTCAATGAAATCCGTGCGTCCGACCATTTCATCGATCGCGCGGAAGCCGAGTTCAGCCATGAGCTCACGCACTTGCTGCGCGATCAAGCACATGAAGTTCACGACGTGTGATGGATCGCCGGTGAAGCGCGCACGCAGTTTTGGATCTTGCGTCGCAACACCCACCGGGCAGGTGTTCAAATGACAGACGCGCATCATGACGCAGCCAAGGCCCACCAGCGGCGCGGTCGCAAATCCGAATTCTTCAGCGCCGAGCAGCGCAGCTATCACCACGTCGCGCCCGGTTTTTAGCTGGCCGTCGGTTTCCAGCGTGACGCGACCGCGCAGATCGTTGAGCACCAGTGTCTGATGTGTTTCAGCCAGGCCCAACTCCCACGGGACGCCGGCGTGTTTAATGGAAGTCTGTGGCGATGCGCCAGTGCCACCATCGTGGCCGCTGATCAGAATGACGTCGGCGTGGGCCTTCGCCACCCCGGCGGCCACGGTCCCTACACCGACCTCGGCGACCAGCTTGACGCTGATGCGCGCGCGCGGGTTGGCGCATTTCAGGTCATAGATCAGTTGCTTGAGATCCTCGATCGAATAGATGTCGTGGTGGGGCGGCGGCGAAATCAATCCCACACCCGGGGTCGAATGCCGCACGCGCGCAATCTCGGGATAAACTTTGTGACCGGGAAGTTGCCCGCCTTCGCCCGGCTTGGCGCCCTGAGCGATCTTGATTTGCAGCTCTCGAGCGTTCACGAGGTAATTGCTGGTCACGCCGAACCGTCCCGATGCTACTTGCTTGATCGCGCTATTACGCGAGTCGCCATTCGCATCGATGAAGTAGCGCGCCGGATCTTCGCCGCCCTCGCCGGTATTGCTTCGGGCTCCGATACGATTCATCGCAATCGCGAGTGACTCGTGCGCTTCTTTGCTGATCGAACCGTATGACATCGCGCCCGTCTTGAATCGCTTGACGATTGATTCGACAGGTTCGACCTCGGCAATTGGAATTGGCTCGCGGTTAGACTTGAACCGCATCAAACTGCGCAACGTGCAAAGCTTCCGCGTTTCGTCGTCGATCAGCCGGCTGTACTCTTTGAAGTCGTCATAACTGTTCGAGCGGCAAGCTTGTTGAAGTTTGTGTATCGTCGCCGGATTGAACAGGTGGTACTCGCCGTTGTGGCGAAAGCTGTACTGGCCTCCGCCATCGAGCGTGGTTCCATCGCTAAGGCGATCGCTAAAGGCTTGCCGGTGCCGCAGGCGCACTTCTTCGGCGATCACATCGAGGCCGATGCCGCCAATACGCGACGGCGTCCAGGTGAAATAGCAGTCGACAAAATCCTGATCGAGGCCAATGGCTTCAAATACTTGCGCGCCGCAGTAGCTCTGGATGGTTGAGATACCCATTTTCGAGATGACTTTCACTACGCCTTTGACAATGGCCTTGATGTAATTGCCTAAGGCCTCTTCCGCGTCAATTCGATCAAGCAGGGCCTCTTGACTCATTGAGCGCAATGTTTCGAGCGCGAGATAAGGATTTATCGCGGCTGCACCGTAGCCAAGCAGCAAAGCAAAGTGATGCACTTCGCGCGGCTCGCCGCTTTCGATTACGAAGCCGACTCGAGTTCGCGTGCCTTCGCGGATCAGATGGTGATGAATCGCTGAGACGGCGAGCAATGCGGGTATCGGGGCTTGATTACGGGTGACGCCGCGATCGGAAAGCACGATGATTCCGTAACCGCTGTCAATTGCCTGACTGGCATCGCGGCAAAGACCGTTGAGCGCATTCTCCATTCCGTGCCAGCCTTCGCTCACGTCGAACAGCATTTGCAACGTGATCGATCTGAATCCGGAAAAGCCTGAATCGCCGAGATGCTTTAACTTTTCAAGTTCCTGGTTAGTGAGAATTGGCGAACTCAGTTTGATTTGTCGCGCGCAGTCCGGCGTCGGCTCGAGCATATTCGCTTCGGGACCGACCGTGGTGTCCGTGGACATGACCAGTTCTTCACGGATTGCATCGACGGGTGGGTTGGTGACTTGCGCAAATAATTGTTTGAAATAGTTGTAAAGCAACTGTGGCCGTTCAGACAGCACCGCCAAAGGCGTGTCGTTACCCATGGAACCAATGGCTTCGTTACCTCCGGCCGCCATTGGCGCCAGCAACAACTTTAGTTCTTCGCGGGTGTAGCCGAACACTTGCTGTTGGGTAAGCAAGGTCGGGGAGGGCGTTTCAGTCTCCTGAAAAACTCCCTCTCCCTTTGGGAGAGGGGCGGGGAGAGGGTCTGAGACAAGGTTGTCAACCAAATATTTGGAGCTTTCTTTTGTTCGTAAGCCCTCACCCTGGCCCTCTCCCAAAGGGAGAGGGGATTTCTTCACCGGACTGCTAAAATCCGGCGCCGGAATGCTTTCGAGCGAGATCAGATTTTCATCGAGCCAACGCCGGTAGGGATGTTCGGTCGCGAGATGATGCTTTAACTCTTCATCGTCGATGATTCTTTGTTGCTCGGTATCGATTAATAACATTCGTCCCGGCTGCAAACGTCCCTTTAGCAAGACACGCTCCGGTGGAATGTTCAGCACACCCGCCTCCGAAGCCAGCACTACCAGATCGTCTTTGGTGACGTAATAACGTGAGGGGCGCAAACCATTACGATCCAACACGGCCCCGATGCGGACGCCGTCGGTAAAAGCAATTGCGGCGGGGCCGTCCCACGGCTCCATCAAACACGAATGGTATTCGTAAAAAGCCTTCTTTTCGGCGTCCATCGATTCATGCCGACTGAAAGGTTCGGGCACCATCATCATGATCGAGTGCGGCAAAGAACGACCCGCGAGCGTCAGCACCTCCAGCATATTGTCAAACATTGCCGAGTCGCTGCCGTCGGCGTCGATCACGGGAAGAACCTTCGGCAGATCGGAGCCGAAAAGGCGCGATTGAAACTTGCTTTCGCGCGCGTAGGTCCAGTTGATGTTGCCGCGCAGCGTGTTGATCTCGCCGTTGTGGGCAATGTATCGATATGGATGGGCCCGGGCCCAACTGGGAAAAGTGTTCGTGCTGAATCTTGAATGAACCATGGCGAGCGCTGATTGCACCGATGGGTCGCGTAGATCAGGATAGAAACTCGTTAGCTGCGCAGCCGTCAGCATTCCTTTGTACACAATGGTTCGGGACGAAAGGCTGGAAATGTAGAACATGCGGCGCTCATGTATGCCGCGCTTCGCACCCTTGCTGACTAACTTCCGAATCACGTAGAGCTTGCGCTCAAACGTCATCTCATCCGGAGCGCCTTCCCCACGTGCGATGAAGATCTGCCGTACCACCGGTCGCGAGGCCAGCGCCGTTGGGCCGATGCCCGTATCGTCAGTAGGCACTGTTCGCCAACCGAGGACGCGCTGGCCTTCTTGTCGGACGATTCTCTCGAACAAGCGCTCGCATTCGTACCGCCCCTCGTCGTCGTTGGGCAAAAAGACCATTCCAACCGCGTATTGGCCCGCTTTTGGAAGAGTCAATCCAAGTTCGTCGCATTCGCGCTGAAAGAAAGGATGAGGGATTTGCAGAAGAATGCCCGCGCCGTCTCCCGTATTTGGTTCACAGCCGCATGCCCCGCGGTGTTCAAGATTCAGAAGGACTTCGCAGGCCTGTTCTACGATTCGGCGCGAGCGCCTTCCCTTTACATCGACGACGAAGCCCAAGCCGCATGCATCGTGTTCGTACTGCGGGTCGTAAAGACCTTGCTTCAAAGGCGATGAGGCTTTTACCATGTTCGTCAACTCGGAATACGAAAAAAGCCACCAACCGGTACGTTGATGGCTTTCGAATAGCTACGCATCGAAAGAAAGCCATCAGGCGCTGTCCGTAATTTTTTCAATTACGCTGAAAGACACACTGCTGGTAATCACGCCATGCAAACTGTTAACCATCAGAATCTCAAGGGAACCGAACAAATTTCTAATCTGACTTAGCATCCTTCGGCAATCTACATCGTTTGCAGGCGACTTGTATAATTTAATTTTTTTTGCTTCCTATAAATTTCGCGAGAAGTCGCGAGCACGGAAAATAGTGCGCCAAGAGAACTCTCCCCCTCTGTGAGAGGGCTAGGTGCTGCGGGAATTAAGAAAATACTCTTTCTTTCTTCGATGTTCTCCAGACTGATGTGGAACGCAACTAAACCATTCGGCTCACGCGGCTGGGTCATTGTCCCCAACCCTCTCCCAGAGCGAGAGGAAATGCGTTACGACAATTGTGTTGCTCGCCGTCAGCACTGCGACAAATTTGTAGGGGTCAGCCGGAGACTTGTGAGACTGGTGGGCTGAAAAGTCAGACATGGGTCTGATTAGGTTCATCCGGCATTGTTGAAAGCGATCGTGACTTTTCCACTAGCCCAGGCGTTCAGGCCTGGGTTGGTAAAGTGACGTAAATTCTTGAGCCCCATTTATGGGGCTTTCGCTAATGCCTTCAGGCAGCGGATTGGCTAAAGTTATGCCAAAGCCTCCTGACTGAAGGAGGCTTGTGAATTGATCACTTACAGCCCCAGGCGTGAACGCCTGGGCTGGAGAAATCGCTCTTTCTGCTACCCGCTAGAAGCCGCCTGTCGAATTTGGCACAGAATTGATCACTTACAGCCCCCAGGCGTGAACGCCTGGGCTGAGAAATCGCTCTTTCTGCTACCTGCTAGAAGCCGCCTGTCGAATTTGGCACAGCGAAAGTCGATCGATGCGAGATGGTTCAAGATGAGGCTTGTTTCTTCGCCACGGAACAAAGGTTGCTCCTGCGGTCCCGTCTAGACGTGCGCCGAACGAGTTGTTGATTTATGGTCGTGGCAACTGACATAACGAGAATGAATGTAACGAGGCACAAACCGCTCGGTTCGTCGTATCTCAAGAAGGTTGAGGTGCACGCAGGTACTCGTTTGCCGGAGCCTAACGGCGAGGTTAGGCCCGCTGAGGTTGCGCTTTCACTCAAGAGATTTCTCAAGATCGAAGATCATCGGTTGAAGATGGCCCATCTGCTTGGCGCGCACGGGTGTCAAACGGCAGGCGCCCGAAGTTTCGTAATCGATTTTGTAGTTAAGCACGCTTTTCTCAACGCCGCGCCTGACTTGGGAGCAAGAAATGAAGGCTACCAAACTCGGAACGGGTGCGCACTAATAGCCATCGGTGGCTATGGTCGTGCTGAACTTGCGCCTTTTTCAGACATAGACCTGCTATTTCTCTACAGTGGCCAACACGGTAATAAGATGAAGCCGGTGCTGGAGCAGGTCCTCCGCTTGCTGTGGGACAGCGGACTCACCATCGGCCATAGTTTCCGCACCGTCGGTGAATGCGTGACGGCAGCGCGAAACGACCCACATCTTCGAACGGCGCTGGCTCAGACGCGGCTGCTGGCGGGGAGCAAAGCGCTCTACAACTCGCTCGTCGAAGCGGGGGAAAAGGACCGCCGAAAGCACACTGCGGTATGCAAAGTTTGGCGCCGCGGTCTTTCTCCAGGAACCGAATATCAAAGAAAGCGCCGGCGGTCTGCGCGACTATCAAACCGCGCTTTGGACAGCCTATGCCAGATACGACTGCAAGACGTTCGATGAATTGCGGGCTCGTAATATTGTCTCCGAAGGCCAGGCAAAACGGATCAAGCGCGCTCACGATTTTCTGTGGCGGATTCGCCATGCAATGCACTTTTTGACGCGGCGCAAGACGGAACTCCTCTCGCTCGACATTCAAGGCAAGTTGGCCCAGCAGTTCGGTTACCAGTCAGTCGAACGTCTGTTGGCTTCCGAGAAACTGATGCGCGAGTATTACCAACAGGCGCGCGAACTACAATTGTTTAGCGAACTGGTACTTTCCAGCGCTTCCGAAGAGAACAACGGGACCCGCTGGTGGCGCAAGCGTCCCGCTGAAGCTGTGGCAGAGCCGTTTCTAATTCGCGGGGGGCGTCTGCAATTCCACGGCGATCCGGACTTCTTGAGCAAGAACACATCGACAATCTTCAACGCGTTCGCTTTGGCGCAGGCGGCGCGGGTCCCGTTTGACTATGAGTTGCGCGAAAGAATTGGCCATAGTCTCTCGTCCAGGAGTCAGGAACTGCATTCCTCTGCCGGAACCTCGGACGGCTTCATCAAACTTCTGCAACGCCGCGGACGCGCCGGCTATGCCCTGCGCCTGATGCACGAGTCGGGATTTCTTACGCGGATCGTGCCGGAATTCCGAAGCGTGACGTTACTGGCGCAACACGATCTCTATCATCACTACACAGTTGACGAGCATACGCTAAAGGCTGCTGAGACGCTTGATGATTTGCACACCAGCTCAGACAAACATCGCAGCCATTTGCGCGCCGTGCTCGAAGAAGTAGAAGAAGCGGCGACGCTCTATTTAGCGGTACTGTTACATGATATCGGAAAGGGTCGAGGCCCTGGCCACATCCCTCGCGGCGTGAAGCTGGCCGAACGCATTTGTCGCCGGCTCGGTTTGAAAGAGAATCAGGCCAGGCAAGTGATGCTGCTGGTCCAACACCACGTGACGATGGCGCACTTGGCGCAGCGACGCGATCTAAACGAACCTCAAGTCATCGCCGATTTTGCCGAACGAATCGGCACGCTCGACGCGCTGAACATGTTACTGCTGCTGACTTACGCGGATTTGAATGCAGTAGGCCCGGGAGTGTGGACAGAGTGGAAAGCGACTTTGCTTTGGGACCTCTACCGGCGAGCCAAAAAACTGATGACCGGGGAAGATCTGCCGGTCGATGAAGCGTCACTGTTGGCGGAATTCAAGGAAGAAATCGCAAAAAGCCTTGGGCCATCGATTCCCTTTAGCGAAATCGAGAGACACTTAGCCTTGCTGCCGGATCGATATCTTAGAATTACCAGCGCCACCACGGCGGCTACACACATCTGTCTGGTTGAGGAATTAAAGTCCGAAGCAATCGCGTGGTGCTGGTTGCGTCACGGCACGGCGCTAACAGAATTAACGATTTGTACGCGCGACCGCCACGGCCTGGTTGCCGCTCTTACAGGAAGTTTGGCGGCGCGAGGTATTGAGATCCTGAGCGCGGAACTCAACACGCGCGAAGATGGTATTGCCATAGATGTTTTCATGTTGCGGCAAGCGTCGACGCGACTGGCGATCGATGTCCATCGCTACCATTCGATCGAACAGACTTTGCGCGGAGCAGTGGCCGGCGAATTGAATGTAACGGCGTTAGTGCAACGCTGGCACGAACAGAATGCTCCGCGCCGCCCTTTCACTGGTCTGACGACGCGAAGACCCGATTTGCCCCGCGTTATTTGTGATAACGAGGCATCGCAATCCTCGACGTTAATCGAAGTGCATGCGAGCGACGAACCGGGACTGGTTCATAAAATCACGCGCACGATTGCGGAGTTGGGTCTCGACATCGTGTGCGCCAGGATCGCGACTGAGAAGAGCGATGCGCTGGATGTTTTCTACATAACCGACACCGATGGCACAAAACTTTCTGAAGCAAAAATGCGCAAGGTAGAAGGCGCCTTAATTCACGAGCTAACCAGCCGGAAAAACACAGGAGAGAACTAGATGAAGAAAATCGAAGCGATTATCAGGCCCCATCTGCTGGACGCGGTGCGAAGTAAGCTGCAAGAGGTTGAGGTACACGGTATGACTATCAGCGAAGTCCAGGGCTATGGCCGGCAGCGTGGACACACGGAAACGTACCGCGGCGCTGAGTATCAAATTGAATTCGTGCCAAAAATCAAAATTGAAGTGCTTGTCCCCGACGATATCGAAGAGTTTGTGGTAAACGCGATCGTTAAATCGGCCAGCACCGGCAAATTCGGCGATGGCAAAATCTTCGTTCTCCCCGTGAATGATGTGATTCGGATTCGGACTGAGGAACGCGGCGAAGCCGCACTCTGAAGTCAGGAAACTGCATTGAAAAGTGAAAATTGCAAAATGAAAATTTCAAATTGTTCCGGCACGGTGAAGTGGTTGAATAGCGGAGCCTTTGCTTGACGAATACGTCAAACGACCGAAACAGCGATCGTCAATGAATTTGCCATTTGCAATTTGCAAGTTTCAATGTCCTGATATTGAGACTGACGTAGAACCGGCCTTCCCTATTCCCGTGTATCGCGGACGTTA
>QHXE01001090.1 GCA_003222835.1 Acidobacteriota bacterium
CGAAGCCTTGCGTGATGGGTTATGAAGTCTCGGGCACGATTGAAGCAGTCGGCGACGGAGGCGATCGGAATCTCATCGGCAACCCGGTCATCGCAATGACGCGCTTTGGTGGACAGGCTGAGCTGGTGGTCGCGCCTGTCACGCAGATCTTTGCAAAGCCTGACCCGGTCACCTTCGAACAGGGCGCGGCAATTCCGGTGAATTACCTGACAGCCTGGGCGCTGTTGGTTGCGATGGGCGGATTGAAGAAGGACGAAGCCGTGTTGATTCACAATGCCGGTGGCGGTGTCGGCCTGGCTGCTTTGGATATCGCGAAACATATCGGCGCGACGACTTACGGAACAGCCAGCGCTGCCAAGCACGAATTTCTGAAAGCGCGCGGCTTGGATCATGCAATCGATTATCGCAACCATGATTGGTTGCCGGTCTTGAAGGACCTAACGAAGAATCATGGCGTAGAACTCGTGATCGATCCGCTGGGCGGCAAGAGTTGGAAGAAAAGCTATCGCGCTTTGCGAGCCACGGGACGGATGGGAGTCTTTGGGATGTCGACTGCTTCGGCTTCGGGCATTTTGGGAAAGTTGCGCGCGATGAAAGCAATTGCCCAAACTCCGAGGTTTCATCCACTCGGACTGATGAATCGCAACAAGGGCGTGTTCGGCTTGAACCTCGGACATATGTGGGGCGAGGGCGAAAAGGTCGCCGGTTGGACGCGCGAAATCATGGACGGTGTCGCGGAAGGCTGGATCCGACCTCACGTCGATCGCGCTTTTCCTTTCGATCAGATCGCCGCAGCGCATCGCTATCTGGAAGAACGAAAGAACATCGGCAAGGTCGTGCTGGTACCCGATGCTAGAATACGCCGTCACTCTTGGAAGCACCGGCTTCACCGAGTCCAATGGCTGAATCCAGAACCGCAACTGCACGCAGCGGCTTTGGCGCCACGATGCGCAGCGATGCGTGGTGGGTCGAGTTGATTCCAGTCGTGCTCATACTCGGCGCCTTCACCGTTTACGCGACTTGGCGAACATTTGAAAATGACTTCTATGAGTTTGGTCCGTATCTCTCACCCTTCTATTCGCCGCTAATCAAACCGAAGTGGTGGCCGCTGTCACCGGCGATTTTGATTCTGTGGGCGCCGCTCGGGTTTCGCGCCACCTGCTATTACTATCGCAAAGCTTACTATCGCGCTTTCTTTCTTGATCCGGGCGCGTGCGCAGTCGGCGAGTCGCACCCGCACCGTTACAGCGGCGAAACACGTTTCCCATTCATCCTGCAAAACCTGCATCGGTACTTTCTTTATGTGGCCATCGTCTTTCTGGTAGTTCTCTGGTACGACGCGATCGCTGCTTTTTGGTTTCCATCGGCAAGCGGCAAGCACTTCGGTGTCGGCATTGGTTCCCTGGTCTTGCTCGTGAACATCATCTTGCTGACCGGCTACACATTGTCGTGCCATTCGCTCAGGCACATTGTAGGCGGCAACGTCGATTGCTTTTCCTGCGTAGTCGCGGGCGGGCCGCGGCACGGCGCCTGGCGCGGCGTTTCGTTTTTGAATGAACGGCACATGCTGTTTGCGTGGCTGAGTTTGTGCTCCGTTGGTTTGGCTGACTTGTATGTACGGCTGGTAGCATCGGGTGCGATCACCGATGTGAGATTGCTTTAGTTGAGCTCGCCCGGCACAATCGAGTTCGAGAGATAAGCGCAATATGTTGAGTACATTTACTGCTAAGTACACAAAGATTGATTCGGGTTACATGGGCCAATTGATCGAGTGGCCGGAAGTGTTAACCGAGGGAAAGGATGTCGAGGAGTGCCGGGAGATGCTCGAAGACGCCCTGCACGAAATGATCATGGCCTACCGCGAGCAAAATCGGGAAATACCCCCAGGGCGTGCCTTGCTCGAGCAAATACCTGTCGAGGTATAGCATGCCCGTAAGACGACGCGACCTGATCAAGTACTTCGAAGAAAACGGATTCTATTTGTTGCGCGAGGGTGGCAAGCATTCGATTTACACGAATCAACAGAAGACAGTTCCTATCAAGCGGCATCGCACCA
>QHXE01000321.1 GCA_003222835.1 Acidobacteriota bacterium
CCGTCAGCGCCTGCAACGTGTGGCCATCACTGTAGTTGCCGACCGCCCAGCACTGGGAGGCCGATGTGCAGGTTACCGCTTGGAGAACGTTGCCGTAGGTAGCGCTGGTGTTTGCCGAACTGACAATGCTCCACGAGTTTCCATCCCAAAGCTCGACCAGCGTCTGGTCAACTCTGCTGCTGGGTTTGATGTACTGGCCGACGGCCCAGCAGTCGGAGGCCGACACACATGTAATGCTGTTAAGATCGTTAGGCGTGTTTGTGGTGGCATTCGGCGACGTAACGATAGTCCACGAGGTTCCGTCCCAGTGTTCGACGAGCGTCTGATCGTTGTACGGGTTGGTATCGACGAGATAATAGCCGACAGCCCAGCAGTCGGTCGACGAAGCGCACGAGACACTCGAGAGACGATTGGTATGAGTAACGTTAGGTGACGCGACCACCGCCCATGTCGTTCCGTCCCAATGCTCAGTTAAAGTTTGAATGGCGACATTATCTGCCGAATAGAAGCCAACCGCCCAGCAGTCGGCTGCGGACGCGCACGTGACATTGTTAAGGACGTTGTGTTGCGTGCTGGGGTTTGCCGAGGCGAAAATCGACCAGGAAGTTCCGTCCCAATGCTCAATCAGCGTATCAGCCACCAGGTCACTGGGATACGCGTATCCAACCGCCCAGCAGTCGGATCCTGAAGTACAGGTCACACCGTTCAGGTAATTACCATTGTTGCTCGTAGTTGAGCTGTCGACACTAGCATTGGGTGAAGTCAGGATCGACCAAACAGTACCATCCCAGTGTTCAATGAGAGTGTATGGATTACTGACTGGCGGGCTGTACTGACCTACAGCCCAACAATCTGAAGACGAAACACAGGTTACCGCAGACAGAACGTCGTTATCGTTAACGCCTGTGTTTGCGGAGGGAACAATGACCCATGAAACTCCATTCCAATACTGGGTCACGGTCTGCTCCGTAAGTCCGTCGCCACTATAATGGCCTACGGACCAGCATTCGGAGCCAGAAAGGCAGGTGACGCCAGTTAGAGTGTTGAAGGCTTCCGTCGGAGGTCGGTCGGGCGAAGGCGCGATAGTCCACGAGGATCCATCCCAACGTTCCGTAAGGTTCTGGCTAAAATAGTAACCATGATAATGGAAGCCGACGGCCCAACAGTCGGAACCCGAGGTGCACGTGATCCCGGCAAGTCCGTTTAGCTCGGTCGCGCTCGAGTTGGGCGAGTTCACAATCGTCCATGCGGTCCCATCCCAACGCTCGATCAAGGTTTGAATAGACTGGAGACCGGTGGCAGACGGTGGCGCCTGGATACGGCCGACGGCCCAGCAGTTTGAAGTGGAGGTGCACGTCACGCCATCGATAAGATTGTTCTGTGTGAGTGGAGGCGGCGATCCGGCGATGGCCCACAAAGTTCCGTTCCAGTTCTCGATGAGTCCTTGATAGATGCCGTTTGCGTCCTTGTAGTAGCCGACGGCCCAACATTCGGATGATGAAGCGCAGGTTACGCTCAAGAGGTCATTGTCTGAGGTCAGGGAAGAATTCGGCGAAACGGAAGTGCTCCATAAGACTCCGTCCCAGTGCTCGATCAGTGTCTGGTCAGCCTTCCCATTGTATGAAGCGCCGACAGCCACGCAGTCCGAATCCGAGGTGCACGTCACGCCGAAAAGGGCAGTGTCGACTACGCTCGCATTCGCCGACGTGATCGACCAAGAATTGCTGGTAGGGTCCCAGCGTTCGATCAGCGTATTATTCACAGCTACACGTGCAACTCTAGCAGTCGAGAAGCCCACCGCCCAGCACTGCGTGGATGTGCAGGTCGCGCCAGTCAATACATCAAACACGCTGTCAGTGGCGTTAGGCGAGCTGACGATCGTCCAGGAACTGCCGTCCCAGTGCTCAATCAGGCTGTTTATACCAGTCCTGCTGGACGTAAGTGATCCACCGACGGCCCAGCAGTCCGAAGTCGACCGGCACGTCACGCTATAAAGGATGTTGTCTAACGTCGGGTCGGTGTTAGGCGAGTCAACGATCGCCCATGAGGTCCCGTTCCAATGTTCGATCAGCGTCTGGTTGGCATCTCCTTTATAAGCGCCGACGGCCCAGCAGTCGGATTCCGACACACAGGTTACAGCGTTGAGATAGTTGTTCGTCAGGGTACCCTTGGCCTGAGGAGGAATGATAATCGACCATTGACTCTGCGCGCCTGACGGCGAAGGCGTGCTCTGGAACGCGCCGACCTCGAAGGAAAATTGTGGCCCAAAAGGCATACGGGGCGGTAAGCCAGGCAAAGTCTGATTGGTGTCGCTGCTAAGTGTGCTCGGAAAGTTTGCGGGATTACGCGTCACGCCAATATTGGCGGATCTCGTTTCGACTGAAGGCGTCGCCGCAAAGCTGAACACGGTTAGAAGGATACCGGCTGAGCAAAGAGCAATACCCAGCAGAACGCGTGGATTCAGACTCCCCCATTGAGGCACGCAATTCCTTTTCATGCTTCCCTTCCTGGTTACAATCGGAACTGCCGCGAAATCGGCCGTTTCCAGACGCGATAAATCCTGTGCTCGACGCTGAAATGTCCGATTCGAGCGGTGCCAAACGCTGCGGCTTCGATGTCGATCTTGCGTCGGAAGATGCCGCGAGGCATCGCGCTACGGAACGATCGTAACTGTTGCGTTTTTAGGTTTAGCGAGTTTGTAACCCGCTCCCGACTGCAGGTTCATGGTCGCTGTCTTTTTCTTCTTCGCGTTAGTGCTCGAGGCACTGAGCGTGACCGAGCCTGAAGACTGGCCTGCCGGAATTGTAACTTGTCCCGGACTTCCGCTGAGGGTGTAATCAGTTCCTAAGCTGGCGGTGCCGCTCATCGAGTAATGGACAGTGGTGGACTGAGACACTGCTTTTGAAGCCGAAACTGTAAAGGTCGCACTGTCGCCTTGCTTAATCTGTGTTGGTGAAACAGCCACGCTGACTGTCGGTGTTGACGCTGGTGAAGGAGTTGGAGTTGGCGTCGGAGTTGGCGTTGGAGTCGGGGTTGCGGTGGGCGCCGGCGTTGGAGTAGGCGTGGGAGTCGGACTAGGTGTTGGGGTAGCAGTCGGTGTTATCGTCGGTGTCGGAGTAGGAGTAACCGTCGGTGTGACCGTCGGCGTAGGGGTTGGCGTGGGAGTAGGACTGGCCGCGCCGCTAAGATCAACGATGGTAAGAAAGTTGTCCCACACGCCGCCGCCATATGTCGTTTGCGGCGCCGAGCTCGTGACCGGAAAATCATTCGATGCAGTCCGGCCCGCGATGTAGAGCTCGTTGTTCCAAAGATCCAGCCCGTAGGCAGATTCCTGATCGCTCCCGCCGAGATAGGAAGAAACAAGTAACGTAGTGCCTCCCGGCGAAAGTTCAGCAACCCAAGCGTCGATGAACCCGCCAAAATTCGATTGAAACGCTCGCACCAGCGGCAAATCGCGGCTCGAAGTGTAGCCGGCGACAAAAATGTTTCCGGACTTGTCGAGCTTGAGTCCGAAAAGGCCCTCATAATCGCTTGCGCCGAGGTAAGTGGAAAAGATGAGCGAGGATCCATCGGCCGATAATTCAGTGACAAATCCATCATCGACGCCCGCATTCGCAGGCTGGACAACTCCGGGCGTGGTTGGAAAATCAGTGGCGTTAGTCTCGCCATCAACGTAAGCGTGCCCGGCCGGGTCGATCACAATTGCGGAAGGCGCGTTGTAATTGGTCCCGCCGCTTGCGCTGCTGCCCTTGCTGCCGCTCAAAAGTGTCGAGTAGATAAACTTTGTTCCATCCGGATTGAGTTTGGTGACGAATCCAGCTGTTCCCGGCGCGTGCACGAGCTGAAATGCTCCAAGCGTCACTGGGAAGTTGAGTGATTGAGTTTCTCCGGTAACGAATGCATTCCCCGCGTTGTCTATGGCGACGGCCGAACAGAAATCGTTAGTTAGGCCACCCAAATAAGTGAGATACATCAGCCCCGCGTGGCCGGCAGTATCAGCCTTTATCCGCGCGATGAACCCGTCAGTCTCACCACCAATGATCGGTTGCGCTGCGCCCGATGTCACTGGCATGTCGATCGTGTTCGTTTCGCCAACCACGTAGAGAGTTCCGTCCGCTCCCACGGCAACGTTCACACCGATCGTTTCGACGTTCGCGTTCGGCAGGGCGTGAAACGGATTGGTCGGTAACGGCACCCCGCCGTCTGATTGTGTACCGCCGAGATAGGTGGAATAAAGGACTTTGGTTCCATCGGCACTGATCACAGTGACGAATGCAGCGTCCCCGGTGACAGTACGTTGCACGGCGTTGGCGGTGATTGGAAAATCTGCTGACTCAGTTACGCCTGTGACCACAGCGTTGCCGTTTGCGTCAACTGTTAAGCCGAAGACGCCGTCCCAGCCCGATCCGCCAAGAAGCGTCGACCAAAGCAGATTTCCGTGTTTGTCGTACTTCGCGACGAACCCGTCCTGGCCGCCATCGCCGTATTTTTTCTGGAGCGCGTTCGCGGTGACTGGAAATTGCGCCTCTTGTGTGTCACCGGCGATGTAAACATTGCCTGCCGCATCGGTGGCGCACTGCCATGTGATTTCAAATCCAGGACCGCCCAGATAAGTGCTGGCTAAGACTGTCGGCGACGCGCTGGGCGTCGGCGTTGTAGAAGCACCACTGAAAGTCCAAGTGTCGTCCAGATAACCATCATCCCCTCCGCCGCCAAAGAGAATTGTCGATTGCGATGTCGAATCGAACGCCACCGACGCGAAATATCTCGCCGGCGGAACATTCGACGGCTGCAATTGCGTCCAGTTCGTACCGTCCCACAGCCACGTATCCGAATAAGTGCCAAAGATTCCTGGGCCGCTGCCTTGACCCGTGATCAGCAAAAGTCCGCCCGCAACCGGATCGAAGATCATGCTCGCGGCGCGCAATGGCGGCGGCGACGTCGATGGATTGAGTTGTTGCCAATTGGAACCGGTCCATGTCCAGGTTTGGTTGAAAAGCTGCGGACCGTTCGGGCCGTTGCCTTCGCCGCCGAACAAAATCAATTGATGATGCAACGGGTCCCATGCCATCACCGCAGCCTCCAACGCCGGCGGTGAGTTGTTAGGCGATTGTTGCGTCCAGGTCAGTCCATCCCACGTCCACGTATCGCCCAGTGTGTTCTGATCGGAATATCCGCCGTACAAAACCGTCTGGTTCGTGTCGGCATCGAACGACATTGCCGCAAGCGATCGATAAGGCGGAGAGTTCGGCGCCACCTGGCGTTTCCAGTTTGCACCATCAAACGTCCACGTGTCGTCGCAAAGATGATTTGGATTGAGCGTGTCCGGTGTCGTCGAACATCCGCTGTTCGGACCAGACTGGCCGCCGAACAAAACGGCTACGCGATGTTGCGTGTCGTAAGTAATGTTCGATGCGAACCGACCCGCCGGTGCGGTCGTCGTTGTTAATTGCGACCATGCGCCGTTTTTCTCGATCCAGGTGTCGCCCAGAAAACCGTCACCACCAAAACCGCCGAACAACACAGCTTCTGCAAGATCGATATCCGCGATGATCGCCGCTCCGCTCCGAACCGATGGTGCATCGGTGCGCGCGTGCTCTGTCCACGAATTGCCGTCGAAGCTCCACGTGTCGGTATAAAAACCGCCCACTGAATTGCAACATCCTCCGACGATTACCGCGCCGAGCGCCGGATCTTTTGTCATGGTCGTGCCGTAACGGCCGCCTGGTCCGGTGGCGGTCGATTGACTCCATGTCGTCCCATTCCAGAGCCACGTATCGCTGAATTTCGTCGTTGTGCCGTGCGGCAGCCCATCGTCCGCATAACCGCCGAACAATGTCACGCCGCCGCTGGTGTTTTCGGTCATCGCTGGTTCCCAACGACCCGAAGGAGAAGTTGTCGGGTTCAATTGCGTCCATTGATGATTGCTCCACGCCCACGTGTCCGCCCGATATGGAGCCACGCTTCCCGTTGGCGGTGTTCCGAGTCCGCCAAATAAAATCATCGCGTTGCTGATCGAATCGTAAGCCATCCCTGCCCCGTAACGCGCCGGAGGATCATTCGCGCTGCTCCGATCGGTCCAGTCGGTCCCGTTGAACGTCCAGGTGTCATTCAAAAATCCGTTATTGCTCTCACCACCGCAAAGGACGATCTCGTTGTTGATTGGATCGTAAGCCATTGCCCCGTCGTACCGCGGCGGCGGTTGATGCTGCGGCTGCAATTGGGTCCACGTCGTGCCGTCGAAACTCCACGTATCATTCAGCAATCCATTCGGTGCGGTGTGGGTATCGCCGCCGAAAAGGATCAGCGTTTTGCTTTGTGAATTGTAAACCAGCGAGGCGCTCGTCCGCGCAGGCGGCGATTGCGGCGGCTGCAACCGGTTCCAGCGTGTGCCGTCAAAGATCCATGTGTCATTCAAGACGCCGACCGAATTGTCCCCGCCGAAAATGACGAGCTGCGAATTCGCGGAATTAAACGCCACGCTCGCATGCTCGCGTTCGCTCAACGTGGTGGCGCCGAGCTGACTCCAGTTCTCAGCGGTCAGGTTTACCGTTGTCTGCGATGAAAAAGGCGATCTAAGTGCCGCTGCTGTAAACAACGTCAGCGTTGAAAGAAAAAACCCGATTGCGATCGCTCGCTGACCCCGTTGCATAAAATCTCTCGGAGGTCTGAATCGGTTTTCACTCGCAAACCGGCCCTATTGCGCAGCAATTTTCGGTGCTCTTCTGTGGCGGCAGGGGCCACGCCTGCGATTTCGTGCGCTTGCGCTTTCCGGGTCCGGCGATGCCTACGGCGTGTTCCTACTCACTTCCGAAGCGAAACTCGCGGCAGCGGTCCGATTTTCGACGCCGAGCTTCGGATAAATGTGTTCGAGATGTTTGCTCACGGTTGCTGAGCTTATTCCGAGAATGGCGCCGATCTCGGCATTTGAGTCCCCCTGGCGCGCCCGCTGGAATCCGCGGATCGAGAATGATGGTATAACGTCCGGCTAACGGCTAATATCAGGGCGCTTAAAAAGATGCCCGCCGAAGGTAAGAAAGAAATCCAGCTCGAGATCGCGTATTTCCTGTTCACCGACATTGTTGGTTACTCGAAGCTGCTGATTGATGAGCAGCACGCGTTACTTGAGAGGCTCAACCAGATCGTTCGTAGCACAGAGCAATTTCAGACTGCGGAAGCAGCGGGCAAATTGATCAAGATCCCGACCGGCGACGGAATGGCCTTGGTTTTTCAGGACAGGTTGGAAGCGCCGGTAGAGTGCGCACTCGAGATTAGCCGCGCGCTAAAAGAGCATCCAACGCTCCTGCTGCGAATGGGCGTGCACAGCGGTCCGGTCAGCGGCGTTATCGATGTAAACGAACGAGCGAACGTCGCGGGCGCGGGCATCAATATGGCGCGGCGCGTAATGGATTGTGGAGATGCCGGACACATTCTCCTTTCAAGACACGTCGCTGAAGATTTGGAACAATATGCGCGCTGGAAGCCGCTCTTGCACGATCTCGGCGAGTGCGAAGTGAAGCACGGGCCAGAAAAATTCAGACACCTGCGAGGCAAACGGAAACCTGGTGCAACGCTTCCTCGATCGACGACAACAGCGGCGCGTCCAAACCGGACGGTAGTTGTTGCAGCACTTTTGATCGTCGGCGTGCTCGCGGTCGCGATGTGGTTGTTTTGGCACAGGCAATGGCCGAAATCGGTTAGCACTATCGTCACTCCCGTTTTAGAAAAGAGCATCGCGGTGTTGCCATTCGAAAATCTTAGCAGCGATCCTAATAATGCTTATTTTGCAATGGGCATTCAGGATGAAATCCTGACGCGGCTTGCGAAGATCGCTGCACTCAAAGTCATTTCCCGAACTTCGACGCAGCAATACGCTGCGAAGCCGGGTAATTTACCGGAGATCGCTCGCCAGCTTAATGTCGCGAACGTTTTGGAAGGCAGTGTGCAAAAGGCGGGCGAGCAAGTG
>QHXE01000322.1 GCA_003222835.1 Acidobacteriota bacterium
GAAAAAGCCAACGACATTCGCCTGGCGCGCGCCGCGGCAGACAAAATGAACCGGCCTCTGGCAGTGCTCGTCGATCTCTCGGGACCAAAGATTCGCACCCGCGCGCTTAGAAACCAGCAGCCCGTCGAACTGAAAGCCAACCAGGAATTCACAATTACCGCTCGCGAAGTTGAAGGCGATAGCACGCAGGTAGCAACGAACTACACGGGCATGCCACGGGATGTGTCTCCGGGCGCGCGGATCCTTTTGGATGACGGCGCAATTGAGCTGCGAGTTGAGAGCACCACCGAAACCGATGTCGTCACGCGCGTAATTAATGGCGGTATGCTCGGCGAGCGCAAGGGCATCAATCTGCCGGGTATCAGCCTGCCGATTCCTTCGCTCACGGAAAAAGATCGCGCCGATCTCAAGTGGGCCGCGCAACAGGCGGTCGATTACTTTGCGCTCTCATTCGTGCGCAGTGGCGCTGATTGCATTGAGGCAAAAAAGTTGATCGAAAGCGCCGGCAGCAGGGCGCCCTTGATCGCCAAAATCGAGAAAGCCGAAGCTATCGATCATCTCGATGAGATTATCGCTGCTGCCGATGGCGTGATGGTAGCGCGCGGTGATCTGGGCGTGGAGACGGGCGTCGAACTCGTTCCCGTTTATCAGAAGCAAATCATCGATCAAGCAAACGAAGCGGGGAAGGTGGTCATCACGGCAACACAAATGCTGCAATCGATGGTGGCCAGCCCGCGACCAACGCGCGCAGAGGCCACTGATGTAGCCAACGCAGTCTGGGACGGTTCGGATTGTCTGATGCTTTCAGGCGAAACCGCGACCGGGCAATACCCTATAGCGGCCGTCGCGACGATGGCTCGCATCATCGAGACGGCTGAAACTCGCCACGAAAAACAATCCATTATCAGTAAGCTCGTCGGTAAACAAAGCGGTCACGTGAGCCGCGCGCTGTGCGAAGCGGCGGCGTTTGCTGCCGACGAAATGAACACGCACCTGATCGCGGTCTTAACTGAATCGGGTTTGATGGCGCGCCGCTTGTCGTCACTGCGACCCGATCAGCGAATCATTGCGTTGACCTCGTCGCGCGAAGTGATGGATGAGTTATCGCTGATTTGGGGCGTCGAATCTGTATTAACGCCTACTTCTCGGAGCACGGAAGAGTTGCTGAAAATTGGAGAGCAGACTCTGCTTCAGGCCAACCTGGTAGATTTGGGAGAGACTATTGTGATTATGGCCGGGCGACTTTCAGGTTTGGGTTTATCGAGTTCCGTGACTTTGTATACAGTTAAGGGTGATATTCACGAGACGGTCTAGCGACCTCTCTTAAGTATTCACGCCGATTGCCAATCAGCACCAGCTAGAAGGCCAGCAATAGATAGATCCTCGTCTAATTCAGGCCAATGCAGCGATGTGCCGCCCCCACCGATTTCATACTTATCCCTTTGTCCCGGCGTGGCGTCGCGCAACGAGGGAAACCAAATGACCGGCACGCTTACCACTCGCCCGTCAGTGAGCGAGACATGCATCATCTCTTCGTCAAATCGAACAGAGTTAGCCAGTGCCGAGGTTGGAACATAGGCTCTTTGAAACTTAGCTTCGCTGCTGACTAAAGTGCTCATTCCAAGCCTCCAAAAAGAGCGGCTCGTTTTGCTCTACCAATCGCTCAAGCTCATTAATTTCACGACTCGAAAAACCGTAATTCGAGGCCAACTGCGTCGGATTCAGCCAGAACTTCGCTTGATCTTCGGCAGCCTTAACATGAATATGCGGCGGCTCTCCGCGCTCGTTGCTGAAAAAGTAGAATCGAAATCTGCCAATTCGTAAGACCGCTGGCATACGGGAGTTTACCGTATCTCATAAGAATCAGATAGAGCTATTCGGCGCGCAGCGCTTCGCCCACACGTTCTTTCTCTTTTTTCTTCTGGTCTTTCCGTATTTGCGCGGGTGACATCTGCGGGTCGCGCCAGTTGTCGAGGATGCCGACCTGGTGGACGCATTGGATGGTGCAGGTCGGAGCGCACCATTTTTCGGTCTTGTATTCACGGTGGAAATCTTCCATCGTGTAATCTTCCAGTGGGGTTCCGGGATAGCCGCGCTGTTGCGAGCACCAGTGCACGAGTCCGTCTTCACAGATGTAGAGGTACCGCGCGCCCGAGCGGCAGCGCCACTCGTAAGGTTTGCCCTCGGCTATGCTGTCCTGAAACCAATTCAAGCGTGCGTGATCTTTGTTGCCAAGCTTCTTCACTTGATGAAAGATCTGCTTTTCCTTTTCACCGAGCGGCTTCAGCAGTCCATCTTCATCGTGAATCACGCCTACGGTGGTTGAGAAGCCCAGCTCGACCGCGCGCGTGGCAACCGTCAGCGCGTCATCTGGGTCTTTAATTCCGCCGCCGATGACCGAATTGATGTTGATGTGAAAGTCCGCATGCTCGGCCAGATAACGCAGTTTCTTGTCGAGCACGCGCAGGCTCTTGCGAGATACTTCGTCCGGCTCGACGTTGTCGATGCTGATTTGCAGCGAATCAAGTCCAGCTTCGTTCAAGCGCTTGATGCGATCGGGCGTGAAATAATAACCATTGGAAATCAGCCCCGCGATGATTCCATGCGAGCGGATGTGGCGAATAATATCGTCAAGCTGCGGGTGCATCATTGGCTCGCCGCCGGAAATCGTCACGATCGAGGTGCCCAGTTGGGCGAGTTTGTCTATGCGGCTCTTCATCACCTCGAGCGGCACCGGCTTTGAATTGTGATCGTATTCGTTGCAATAACCGCAGGCGAGATTGCAGCGACGCATCGGAATGATGTGCGCCAGGACGACGTGGTTAGTCGAGGCGAGCGCCCGCGCAATGAAAGCGCCTTGGCGTAGTTTCCACTTGAGAAAGGTGCTGGTTCGCATTGAAAAACTTAGCGTGTGCGTTTGAGTTCAAAAGAATATGCCGAGCCTTGCCGGAACGCAAGCATCTGGTCAGAACCGCCTGCGGTAGCGGGCGGTTGAACTTTAATCATCGAGAGCCACCATTCAGAGATCAACCGCCCGCTACCGCAGGCGGTTCTGACAGAAAAAGGGCTTCAGTTTCCCGAAGCCCTTCATCGAACCCATCCCAGCGGCCGAGCCTAGCCCTTGACTCGTTTCACACTTGAATCCAGCTTGAGCGTGAACTGATCCATGGGAATCGTTTGGTTCTTTTCCACATTGCTCAAGCGCACAGTGGTCGAGTCATCGTTATTCTCGACCATCTTCGTCTGTACGGGCATGCCGGAGTCATCAACCCAGACCTCAATGTACTTGTAACTCGCGGCCGTTTTAGGAACCGCTGTGAAGTGTGTCGTATGTACTCCGCCCCAGAGTGTTTCCTCGCGCGTATCCTGAAACTCGCCGAACTTGGTGCGCAGTTGCGCCGCCGACATGCTCATCAGCTCCAGGACGTCACTATCCTTTTGGCTCTTAATCGAGCCGGTCTTACCGACATAAGCCATGCTCAGCCGCGGCCGGTAAAGCGTGTAATTGCCATTAGCCACGACCAAAGTCTCATGCTGCGGTTTAGTCCACTCGAGTCGGACAAATGCGTTGCCCGCCAGGCCAGGAATGTAGAGCACGATGCCCTGGAAAATATCCTTGTCGTGAAGCTGCGCGTTGTACTTCTCCATAGTGATGTCGGCGCGCAGTGTTTTAAGGCTGTGCTTGGCGCGGTCCATCCGACTCAGAGTAGAACTGACCAACCCTGCGGTCTGCGCGCTGGTCTTATGAACAGAAGCAACTGTCAGGACTGCCAAAAGTCCCATGACCAAGCCGAGGGAAAATATTTTCTTCATAATAGCTCCTCACTAAAACGTAAGGCCCCTGCGGGCCCCATGAATATGCCTGAGTACGCTTTCCGATGCAGCGCCTCAAGACGAATTATGCTGGGAGATTATAAAGCATGATCACCGAATGTCAACCTCATATGCGGTGAGCTTGCCTGAGCCGTCGCGCCGCTCCCTGACTGCGACGACCTGTCCATCGTTGCGGCCTGCGGCTTGCCTCGCGCGACGTTCGATCTCGCCCCTATCTGTTTGATTGGCAACGACATCGGTGCTGATAACGACAGTTGTTTGAGGCGCGTGGCTGCGCTTATAAGCTGTGTTTTCAAACCAGCTTTTCGGCGTAAGAAATATGAAAATCAGAATCAGAACGCACAGCACATCCCACTGCCAAGAAGTGCGCGGATACGTCCAGAATAGAAACTTTTTTCCTATGGTCCGCAGAAAGTTCATGATTCGAGTCCGGGTCCCCGCGATTTATAGCCTGAGAGCAGACATTTGTCGAGCAAGCAAACGCAGTTCCAAGGTTCAGAGTTCAACCTTTAGGTTGGCTGTTCACGAAACTGCAAGCTAAAGCTTGAACTCTCAACTCCCGGTGCGCGACTTTTCACTTCTTCATTGCTCGGAACGCGATTGCTTTTCAGACAATATGGCCATCACGCATTTGGATGACGCGTTGGCAGGCAGCGGCTGCTTCAGGATTGTGAGTAATCATTATGATGGTTTGATTGAAACGATCATTTAATTCGCGAAACATCTTGAGGACCAGCGCGGAATTCTCTGAATCCAAATTACCAGTTGGCTCGTCAGCCAAAACGATCGCCGGCCGATTGACGACTGCCCGCGCCAGGGCCACGCGCTGTTGTTCGCCACCCGAAAGCTCCAGAGGTTTGTGATGCATCTTGTCTTCCAACCGTAGCATCCGCAGAATTTCGCGCCTTCGAGCAGGATCGTCCGCACCGTTCCCGTGAATGCGCTCTGCCAGACGCAGATTGCCTTCCGCAGTCAAAGTGGGAAATAGGTTGAAACGCTGAAACACAAATCCGATCTTGCGCCGGCGAATATCGGTGCGCCTGGCGTCTGAAGCTGCGGTCAAATCTTCGCCATCTACGACGATGCGTCCCCTCGTCGGGGTCAACAGACCTCCCAGCAAATGCAGCATTGTCGATTTGCCGCAGCCGGACGGTCCCATGACGGCGACGAACTCGCCTTCCTGCGCGGCCAGAGAGACACCGCGCAACGCTGGCACGTCAACTTTGCCCACGCGATAAATTTTTTCCAGGTTCTCAGCTTTTAGAATCGTTGCCATTGCAAATCAGGATTAGTTATTAAAACTGTCCATTTGTGGTGTCAATCCGTCAGTTGGTATTTTTCGATCAACCTGTTAACAGCCTTCAAAGTTCAACCTTTAGGTTGTCCTCCTCCAGGTTGAGACGCAAGCTGAAGCCTGAACTCTGACCCTGACGTCCCTCGGGTTTCTATTCGTAGGCCAAGGCGTTTACCGGATCTAAATTGGCCGCGCGCGCCGCTGGATAAAACGCCCCCAGCGCGCCGCCTAATAGTCCAATTGCGGCAGCAGTCAGTGCCCACCATCCACTGAATTCAAAAATTAGTCCCGAAGCCTTATGAATAAAAAAGCCCGCCAGAGCCGCCAGCGCAAAACCGACCAACAAGCCCAGGGCGCTGATGACGAGCGCTTCTCGTTCAATCTCGCCGACGATGTAGCTCCGAGAAGCGCCCATCGCTTTGAGAATTCCAATCTCGCGAGTGCGCTCGGTAATGGTCGTGTGCATTGCCAGCATGATCACCAGCGCGCTTACGACCGCAGCTACCGCCACCAGCACGCGCATGAAAATAGCTAGACTGGGAAATGAACTCTCGACGTTCGGAAAAAATTCGCGCGTGAATTGCACCTTGTTTCCCGGAAGCAGCTCGTTAATGCGTTTAGCGACCGCGATTTGTTCGTTCGGATTCTTGCATTTGACCAGGATGTAAGTGCATTTCCCTGGAGCTTCGAGGATGTCCTGCATCACCGAGAGCGAAAGCTTGGCGCGCGCGCCGGATTCCGGAGAGTAAATGCCGGCGACGCGGTAGGGCTTGTCGCTAAAAAGCTTCAACGTGCTTCCCAACGGATGA
>QHXE01001091.1 GCA_003222835.1 Acidobacteriota bacterium
TTGCAAAAGGCAAGGTCAGAGTGAGATTCAACGGTGAATTGGGAACAAGAACGCGTTGCTTTGTCCCAGTTGGTGCAGATTCGGAGCCTCGCACTGGAAAAGAGAGCCTGCTCAGGTCCAGGCTGAACGGCGTGTAAGCCACAGGCGGATTCAGCGGCTCCGTTGGACCATGCTTTCGCTTCGTCTCGATTGGGGGCGGATTCGGTTGTCTGATTCCGCGAAGCAAGAAACCCACGCTGATTGCGACAAGCAGCGCACAAGCAAGAGTAGTCCCGGCCAGGACGGGATGCGTCTTGGACCACACGGATATTCGTGACCAACGCGACTCGGCTGCTCGCTGCTGCGCTTTTAGCTCAGCCAACAATTCCGAGTAGCGCCTGGACTTCTGGCTGGTTTTCCCTCGGGTTGAAAGCGAGAGACCGAAGTGCATCGTCAGGAGGACACCCTTCGCGATCCGGGTTTGGAAAACCCTCGGAAAGATAAGAGCGAGCAAAATCTAACAAGACTCTCTCCTTCTTCTCAAAGCTTCTACAGTCTTTCATTCTCAATCTCATTTTCAGAACTGCCTGCTAAAGCTCCTGACCGACGTTCAAACCAAGCCTCTTTGCGAGCCTATGGATCGCTTGGCTAAAGCGTGATTCCGCAGCGTGGCCCGATATTCCGTATGACGAACCGATGTCCCTCCAGGAGAGATCTTGAGTACGACGATAGAACATATCGCGAGCCACGGAGTCACCATCGGTCAGAAACTCGTCAATGAAAATCTTCAACTCAAGTTCTGCCAGCGGATCCGTTGAGTTGGAGGAACTCGCTGACAAGAGACGGACAGCATTCTCTACCATCAACTGTCGTTTCTTTGCTCTGTTCACACGCCGAAGGAAGGCACGGAAAAGATATGCTCGGAGATCTCGAACACGTTGCTGACCGCCGTGTTTTTTCCTATCGATGGCAAGTGAAACCGCAGCCGCAGCCTCCTCCATTAGAGTTGCTGCTACCGCAGGGTCAATGAGCAGGTGCTCGGCATGTCGAATCGCTCGGCGCCCAATTTTGCCTAGCTCCTCCCGGCATGACAATTTGTCCCCAGTGCGAAAGAGTTGCGGCCAGCGCCGACACTGTCCGTACCATCCAAATCTGGTAATAGCTTCCCTGATTGCTGGCGAGTTGGCCGCACCACCGTATATCCACACCAGCCCTCTTATAAACTCAGAGTACCGGGATCGGCCAAAACCTCAATCGAGAGGAAGAATCTTAGGGGCTTCGTGCTGCGGTACTCAAGCTAATCCACTTCAAGCCTTGACCGTCTTGGACCAGGATAAACCACTTAGGCCTTTCTCGGACGCTCTCCGAGCTAAGTGCTTGGTACGCCAAGCGGATAACGGAAAGTGTGGCACTAAAGGTTGTCCTACGTTGTTTTCTAACAGACTTTTTAGTGGGATTTCTTGGACTGGGAGGCCGACCGCCCTTGCGCTTCTCCCGTCGAGCTTGCAACTGCCTGAAGTATTCAGGCCCTCGCTTGGCGATCTCCTTCCCACCTTTCCGTCCAAGCTTGACGGCGGCGGGATCTTTTTTCTTCGGCAAAATTCAGAGGGTCTAGCTTAGTCTCCTTACCGTATTATGCCTGACGAGCAACTGGGCTCCAATCCGAGCCACAAGCGCCAGCGATAACTTCGGGATTCCACGGAACAATTGACACTGCCGCTTCGTACCCGAAAATAGCCCTCAGAATCGAGTGGATATGCCGCCCGACATGATGTTTCAAAGCAAATTTCGTACATCGTTCCTGATTCTGGCGATGTCTTTCCTGTGTCAAATCGCTGTTGCTGGCACTCCAGCAGCGAATTCGCTGAAGAGCCCGACACTACCGACCCTTCCTCCCCCAACGGGTCCCTTCGTTGTAGGGAAGGTCACTGTGCATTGGGTGGATGAATCGCGGGTCGAACCACTGTCACCCAATCACGAGCCGCGTGAGGTGATGGTAGACATCTGGTACCCGGCAGAGCCATCTGACGCAGTTCCCGCTGAATACCTGGACGTGGCGGGGTATGAAAAAGCGCTCGGTGCAGACGGCTTCCAAAACTTTTTCCGCGAAGCATCCGAAACTCTCAGGCATGGAGTAAAAACCCACGTCTTTCCCGCTACGCCTTATGCACGCTCCGTAAAGCGGAGCCCAGTGCTGATTTTCTCGCCAGGCGGCGGTATGGTTCGAGAGGTTTACACGGTACAGTTCGAAGACCTCGCCAGTCACGGCTACGTTGTGGCCGCGATCTCACACCCCTATGACGCCATCGTGACGCTCTTTCCTGATGGGAAGCTGATCGCTTACTCCCAACAACGCTGGCCGAAGCCGCCATCTCTAGAAGGCGAAGCAAACCTCAACCAACTGGAGTGGCATGCTAACGATATTCGATTCGTCTTGGACGAGCTCACCCGCGCGAATCTAGCTGGCTCGTCGCCGCTGCCCTTTGTCGGACACCTTGACCTCACGCACGTAGG
This sequence comes from Acidobacteriota bacterium, assembly GCA_003222835.1. The sequence goes on from QHXE01001091.1 coordinate 2,494, forward strand.
GGCGTTTGGCCACTCGTTTGGGGGAATTGCGGCTGCG
>QHXE01000323.1 GCA_003222835.1 Acidobacteriota bacterium
CAAGTCCCATGGCATTGAAACGAGGTATCGAGAAGGCCGTCGACGTGGCGGTGGAAGAAGTTAAGAAGCTGCACAAGGACGTCAAGGGTGAAATGATCGCGCAAGTTGGCACGATCAGCGCCAACAACGACAAGCAGATCGGTAACATCATCGCGGAGGCGATGAAGAAGGTGGGCAAGGATGGCGTCATCACCGTCGAGGAGTCGAAGACGATGGAGACCGCACTCGAGGTGGTCGAAGGGATGCAGTTCGACCGCGGCTATCTCTCTCCTTACTTCGTCACGGACCCCGAACGGATGGAGTGCGTTCTTGAAGATGTGCGCATCCTGATTCACGAAAAAAAGATCAGCGCGATGAAGGACCTCTTGCCATTGCTTGAGCAAACAGCCAAAGTTGGCAAACCGCTCTTGATCATTGCCGAGGAGGTCGAAGGCGAAGCCTTGGCCACCCTGGTGGTCAACAAGCTGCGTGGAACATTGCATTGTGCCGCCGTGAAGGCTCCTGGCTTCGGCGATCGTCGCAAGGCCATGCTCGAGGACATCGCCATTCTCACGGGCGGGAAGGCCATCACCGAGGATCTTGGTATCAAACTGGAAAACATCAAGATGGAAGATCTCGGGACGGCAAAGAAGGTCACCATCGACAAGGATAACACCACCCTCGTTGAGGGTTCTGGGAAAGCCAGCGCCATTGAAGGGCGGGTGAAGCAAATCCGCACCCAGATAGACGAGACCACGTCTGATTACGATAAGGAGAAGCTGCAGGAACGACTGGCTAAACTCGTCGGTGGCGTCGCCGTCATCAAAGTCGGGGCTGCCACGGAGACCGAGTTAAAGGAAAAGAAAGCTCGCGTCGAAGATGCCATGCACGCCACCCGCGCAGCCGTCGAGGAAGGCATTGTTCCGGGCGGCGGCGTAGCTTTGCTGCGTTGTATACCAGCCCTTGAGAAAATCAAGGCCAGCGAAGACGAAGCGATTGGTGTGAACATCGTGAAGCGTGCGCTCGAAGAACCGGTTCGGCAGATTGCGCAGAACGCGGGCTTTGAAGGCGCGGTGGTCGTCGGTCGAATTCGAGAGTCGAAAGAAGACCACTTCGGATTCAACGCCGAGACTGGCGAGTATGGCGATCTCGTAAAGATGGGAGTCATCGATCCCGCCAAGGTCACGCGATTGGCATTACAGAATGCTTCCTCTGTCGCTGCGCTGATGCTGACGACGGAAGCGCTGGTGGCCGAAATCAAGGAAGAAGAGCAGAAGGCTGCAGCAGCTGGTGCTGTTCCCGGAGGAGGAATGTATTAAACAGTGATTCTTGCTGCGTTCGGAGCACATAAGCGGGGCGCTGCGACCCGCGGTGCCCCGCCGCTGTGATGAAGTGGCAACGTTCAAATATTATAGCTAACAAATCACTGCGAGTTGCAGGGGGCGCGTTTTCTATAACAACATTTTAAAGGGTCTATTTAACAAGGGAGTATGAGCATCCTTCCGCCGCAGGTGTACGCGGTCGTCTGACGACCTCTTTTCTGACTACTGAATGTCGAAGAGCTTACATTACACGATATTAGCGAATACGAACTGCTCGTAAACGCGACGATTAGAAAACGTCTTGTCGGGGAAGACGGCCATGGAGCTAGCCAATTTGTAGCGATACAAGAGCCTACTGTTGGAGAAGCAGCGTGAGCTATCACCTGTCCGAGGCCTAGTGCCAGCAGCAGGTGGCTGGGAAGGTGATGTCATTGATCAAGCTAATGCCGATGCCGAGGCGGAGCTTCAAATCCGTATGCAAGAAACCGACGCCCAGCTCCTGGAAGCGATTGAGGAGGCCCTCGCTCGCATGGACGACGGCACGTATGGCATATGTTCGAACTGCAATCGGGTCATTCCCAAAGCTCGGCTGGAAGCAGTGCCTTGGACCCGATTTTGCCGGGCGTGCATGGAAGCCCTGGAAGTTGATTCGTGCCAAGGAAGCCAGGAGCCAGTCGCATAGGATCCGGATACAACGCTTCTACTCGTCTCTCGAGGGGTCGTCTCCGTGCAGGGTTTGCTGGAGCTGCGAGTAGTATTCACGCTTAAGCTTTTCTAAGTCTTGCTTGACCAAGTTCAGCCCAAATACGCAGAGCTCGAAATTCTGCGAGAGCCTGCGGAACAACGGCGCTTCGTCAGGCCTTCAAAGAAATCGCGCAATGAGCGCCCGCCTCTTGAACTTAGTTCAGAAGCCATTGCATCCACCCGCACTCCATCGTCCAAAATTTTAGCCATCCACATAATCTGCGTCAATTCTCGCAAATCCACTCACAAAGAGGAGTAAGGATATGCAAACCCAGCCGATAGTTCGTTTCCCTAAGATGATCCGAGCAGCAGCAATCACACGATGGCAAGACCGGAAGCTATCACTCTGTGTAGCAGGCGTCCCCACGCGACAGAGGTGCACCGGCATCGGATTCGGTCTTTTGATCGGTGCTCAGCTCGCCATTCTCATCTCCAACCGTGTTCCGGTGTTCATTGATGGGGGCATTCGCAGGGGAACCGATGCATTCAAGGCCCTCGCATTGGGAGCCAAGGCCGTTGGGATCGGGCGTCCTTACCTGTGGGGATTGGGAGCTTTTGGTCAGGCCGGCGTCGATCGCGTGATTGAAATCCTACAGGGAGAGCTAAAACTGGCGATGGGCAATTGCGGCACGCAGACGGTCGTGTCCTTTCGGCAAGGCTGCATGAATTTTGCTGAAGCTATTGGTATCGTCGGCTGTCCACTCGACGGTGGACGGAGGACAGCCGATGAGAACGATATCCGTTCCTGCCAGCCAACTGGAACGAGTGCAACACCGCTTCAAGCTTTGGCGTAAGACTCGCAAGCGTTGCTCCCCCATTCCAGAGCCCCTGTGGGTTTCAGCGGTGGAATTGGTTCGGGAGCACGGCCTGCACCGAACCGCTCGAGCGCTCCGACTCAACTACTACTCGCTGAAGAAACGACTCTCCTCAGTTGACGACGCAACGTGTAGGCCGCAGAGGGAAGCGACCTTTGTCGAACTCCTTCCTCCCGGCATCGCAGGTCCTTCCGCTTGCACCATCGAGATGGAAAATGCGCAAGGTGGAAAGATGAAGATCCAGCTTCAGGGCCAGGGCGGTCCAGACCTTGCGGTTCTGATCAACAGTTTCTGGAAGGCCTCATGATCCAGATCGCTCCCCAGATGCGCATCCTGATGGCGGTGGAGGCGGTCGATTTTCGGAACGGGATCGATGGATTGGTCCGCGTTTGCAAGCAAACGCTGCAGGCCGATGCCTTCTCCGGCTGTTTATTCGTTTTTTGCAATCGCCGGAAGACGGCCATAAAAATATTGGCGTATGACGGGAATGGATTCTGGCTTTGCCAGAAGCGACTCTCGACAGGACGATTCCGTTTCTGGCCGGCCCGTGCGACGGGCCTAACCCAAGGGCTAGCGGCACACCAGCTACAAGTGTTGCTCATGGGTGGCGATCCGACCTCGGCCCAGGTTCTGCCCGCCTGGCGTCCGCTGCCGCTGCCAGCGTAAACAATAAGGTTCCGCTCGCGACAAAAAGGACTTGCGTTCCAGTTGCGACTCGGCTACGCTGCCGGCATGGAAGAAAAGCTGCAATACCGGCAACGGGTGATCACGGACAGCGATGTAGCCTTTATTCGCCAGCTTCTTCGTGAACATCCAGCGGCGAGCCGACGCGAGCTTTCCAAAAAACTCTGCCAAGCATGGAATTGGGTGCAGCCCAACGGAGCCTTGCGCGACATGGTATGCCGCGGGCTGATGTTGAAGCTGCACCGCGAGGGACTGATCGAGCTGCCGCCGGTGCGGCAGGTTCCTTGTAATCCTCTGGCCCACCGTAGCCAACCCACGGTGGTTTCCGTGGATGCGCGGCCGCTGCAGGTCAAGCTGAGCGAGATTCAGCCGCTGGAGTTCCGCTCGGTGCGGCGCACGCCGGAAGAACCGCTGTTCAACAGCCTGTTGGAGCAATTCCATTACCTTCGCTACACGCAGCCGGTCGGGGAAACCCTAAAATTTTTAGCTTATGCGGGACAGCGGCCGGTGGCCTGTTTTGCGTGGTCCTCGTCAGCGCATTACCTGGGCTGCCGGGACCGCTTCCTCGGCTGGTCGGACCAGGCACGGCGTAAGAACCTCCACCTGCTAGCCTACAACACAAGATTTTTGCTGCTGCCTTGGGTGCAGATTCCGCATTTGGCCTCCCACCTTCTGGCGCGCATGACCCGCATGCTTTCCGGAGAGTGGGAACGGGCCTATGGTCATCCCATCTATTTTGTGGAAACCTTCATCGATCCCGAGCGCTTCCGTGGGACCTGCTACCGTGCGGCGAACTGGACGGTGTTGGGTTTCACGACTGGGCGCGGCAAGAACGCCTGGAGCAAGCGACCCAACCGTCCCATTAAGGAAGTGCTGGGGTATCCCCTGCGGCGAGATTTTCGGGAGCTTCTCAGTGTATAAGAGGAAGAAGAACGAGATTCCGAGGATTGACATAGCGATGGAAGAACTGGAAAAGGTTTTGGAGCGTGCGCTTCAGGCACCGCTCGATCCCGAGGGATACGCGAAGCTGAAAGCGTCTCTGGAAACGCTCGGTTATCTGATCGCGTTGGTGGAGAACAAGGACACCACGATCCACCGACTGCGCCAAATATTGTTTGGCTCGAGCACGGAGAAGACCAGCCAGGTGCTGCCGAGCAGAGACGCCGCGAGTCCCGCCGGAAATCCGTCGGTCAACCCGGAGGCGCCACCGGAGCAAGGCAGCGGAGAGAAGAGCAAGGGGCACGGCCGAAACGGTGCCGAAGCTTATAGCGGAGCAGAAAAACGTCAAGTTCCGCACGAATCGCTGAAGCCGGGCGATCACTGCCCGCACTGCCAGAAGGGCAAGGTCTACGACCAGGCGCAGCCGGGGGTGCTGGTGCGGGTCGTGGGCCAGGCGGCGCTGAAGGCCACGGTGTATGAGCTGGAGAAGTTGCGGTGCAATCTCTGCGGCGATGTGTTCACGGCGAAAGCTCCGGAGGGCGTGGGACCGGAAAAATACGATGAGACCAGCGCCAGCATGATCGCGCTGCTGAAGTATGGGAGCGGGCTTCCCTTTCACCGCCTCGAACGACTGCAAGGGAATCTGGGAATTCCGCTGCCGGCGGCCACCCAGTGGGAGATCGTGAAGGAGATCAAGGGGGTGCTGAAACCCGCCTATGAGGAACTGATCCGGCAGGCGGCGCAGGGAGAAGTCGTGCACAACGACGACACCACGATGAAGATCCTGGCGATGATGCCGGCGAGAGGGCCAAGTGAGGAATGCTGGGAGGAGAAGTCGGAGCGCACCGGAATATTCACTTCCGGGATCGTGTCGACACGCGAAGGGCGGAAGATCGCGCTCTTTTTTACCGGCCGCAAGCATGCCGGGGAGAACTTGGCGGAGGTGCTGTCGCAGCGGGCCTCGGAGTTGGGTCCACCGATCCAAATGTGCGACGCCCTTTCGCGCAATCCGCCCAAGGAATTTCAGGTGATCCTGGCTAACTGCATCGCGCATGGAAGGCGCAAGTTTGTCGAGGTGGCCGAAAACTTTCCCGAGGAATGCCGTTATGTGCTGAAGCAATTGGGGAAGGTCTACAAGAATGACGCGTTCGCTCGGGAGCAAGGGATGTCACCGGAAGAGCGTCTGCGCTTTCATCAGGTCGAGAGCGGGCCGCGGATGAAAGAGCTGGAGACGTGGTTCCAGGAGCAGTTCGCGGAACGGAAGGTGGAGCCCAACTCAGGCCTTGGTGAGGCCATCCTCTATATGCAGAAATATTGGGACA
>QHXE01000324.1 GCA_003222835.1 Acidobacteriota bacterium
AATCCCGGAATGAAAGCCAGCACTTGTCCCGCACCCGAGGCTTCGATCAAATAGTCCACGCCTTTTCCGCTCGTATAATCCTGAACTGCCTCAACCGCGTCACGGTCGCCGGGATCGATTGCCTGGTCCGCGCACAGACGCGATGCCAGCTTGCGTTTCTCTTCATTCGGCTCGCTCACCAGCAGCAACCCATCGTAACCGAGCACGCTCCGCAGATACTGAACGAACATCAAACCTGCCGGTCCCGCGCCACAGATAAGCACGGAGCGGACGCGCGACCCGGACGAGGCTCCGTTGAGGTGATAACGAGTCTGCGCGCGCGCAACTGCATCAGCCGAGTGAATGATGCAACCCAGCGGTTCAGCCAAAGCCGCCTCGGCCATATCAAGTTCGCTGCGAATGGGAACGGCGTTGACTGCGGGCATCGAAATGAACTCAGCCAGTCCGCCGGGCAATCCCGTAATCCCGTGCTCAGCGTAAAACTCGCACTGATGTGAATCGCCAGTCCGACAATAATCGCAAAGGGTAGTCCTTCTGAGGCTCACACAGTTCAAGCCCTGGTCCACGACCACGCGATCGCCTACCTTGAGATCGAAGACCTCGCTGCCAACCTCTTCGATGCATCCACTAATCTCATGGCCGAGAATCTGTGGCTGAACGTCAAACGGAACAGGCTGTCCGTAGTCATCGGTATTGTAGTTCGCATGGCCGGCGAAGATGTGTACGTCCGTACCACAGAGACCGACCGCGGAGACTCGCACCAAGACCTCATCGGACGCGGCATGCGGAATCGGAACGTCTCGCACTTCCAGCTTTTCTACGCCACACAAAACACTCGCTCGCATGGTTGTGGCCGTGCCTGTGGTGGAAACGGGCTTTTCCCAAGTATCGATTGAAGTACTCAAACTTCTCTCCTGATGTAACGCAAACTGTTAGTTTGCAAATCGCAAGCTAACAGCTTGCGTTACAAACTCGTGTAAAGTTCGGATTCAATATCGCTCGTATCCAGACGCCCGGCATCCCGCAACTCGGCGAATCGCTGCATAGTTTCGTGAATGCCCGCTGCGAGCGGCGTTGCAGGCAAATCGCCAAGCGCTCTTTTGATCGCCGCATCATTGATAGCCGGAGCAATTGGAATCGGTGGACCGCCATACGTTACCAACTGGCGATCGGGCGTCATCGAGTTCTGGTTGATAAGGTGAGCGATGCGCGCGACCTCGACCGTTTCGCCGTGCAGGTTGAATACGTGAGCGCCTTCGGGCGCTCGATCAGCGCAAGCAATAAAAGCTGCGGCGGTATCAGCCACGTACTGAAAATCAGTCGCGCCGCTGAACCTTATCTGAAACGGGAGGCCGAGCACGGTAGCTTTCATCGCCTTGGTTGGATCGCTTGTTAGTCCGGTATCGCGATTGACGCCATACACCGTCAAGGGTCTCAATCCCACGGTATTCAATCCATGATCCAGAAAGTAAACGCGGGCGTTCCCTTCGTTTGTCCGCTTGAAAACACCGTAGTGCGTGGCCGGTTCGGTGGCAGCAGATTCGTCAAGCGGAAAGTCTGCATCGCCGGCGCCGAAAACGGCTGCGGAGCTGGCGTAAACCACGCGCTCGGCGCCCATCGCTCTTGCCGATTCAAAAACGTTCAGAGTGCCGATGACGTTTACGAATGCTCCCGCTACGGGATCGACTTTGCATGTCGGCACTTGTAAACCCGCGAGATGAATAATGCGGCGCGCTCCCGACGCTTCGAGAGCTGAACGCACGGCGCTCACGTCGGTAATGTCGCCGGCGATAACACGAACGCGCTCCAGATCGCGCCCGTCCATGATCGCATTGAGCCGCCGCGTATCTTCACTGCGATCAAAAACCACCGTCGTGTCGCCGCGCGCAGCAAGTGCTTTGACAATCCACGAGCCGATGCAGCCATGCGCCCCGGTGATGAAATAGGTTTCGGCCATCTTTTGTTATTCCCTCTCCCTTTGGGAGAGGGTTAGGGTGAGGGCTTACCGCACAACCCTATACCCTTTTTATTTTCTCCTCTTGCCGCGCTGCGGATCGCGCGGGAAAAGGTTTCATTAATTTCTCTCAGCTAAGCCCTCACCCCAACCCTCTCCCAGAGGGAGAGGGAGTCTTGCGGTTGCAGTTGATAAAACTCATTCGCATTGCCGGCGAAAATGCGATTCCGATCTTCGTCACTCAGCTCCACGAGCAGGTACTGAAACGCTTCCAAGACTCGATGGTACGAAGCCGCCAACAAACATACGGGCCAATCACTGCCAAACATCATTCGTTGCGGTCCAAAATATTCCAGCGCAGTATTCACGAACGGTTTCAAATCTTCCACGCTCCAGTTGGCCCAGTTTGCTTCTGTTACCAATCCGGAGAGCTTGCACCAAACGTTGGCAGAAGCCGCTAACTCTTTGATCTGGCGCGCCCACTCGTCGAGTTCATTGCGCGCGATGGGCGGCTTGGCCATATGATCGATCACTAATCGTAATCCAGGGCAATTCTCCGATAATATCTTCGCGCACTTCAAATGGCGGATGTGCACCAATAAATCGTACGGGACTCCGTAGGCTGTGAGCGCGCGCATCCCATCGAGCACGCGCGGCTGAATCAACCAGTCGTCTGCCGGTTCGCTCTCAACCAGATGCCGCACGCCTTTGAATTTTGCATGCCTTACAAACTCATCCAATTGCCGCCCGACATGCTCAGTCGTCAAATCTACCCAGCCCACCACGCCGGCAATGAATGGGGATCGATCCGCGAGACTCAATAACCAGCGAGTCTCTTCCAGACTGTTGCTGGCCTGGACCAGAACTGTTTTTTCCACGCCGCATCGTTTCAGTATCGGCTCGAGTGCCGGCGGCAGATAATCCTGACAAAGAACTTCGACTCCCGGAGTCATCCATGGATAATCGAAGCGACCAACCTGCCAAAAGTGCTGGTGACTATCGATTACATTTTCCATTTTTCATTCCAATTCCCCTCTCCCATTGGGAGAGGGCCAGGGTGAGGGTGCGAAGCTTAGAAAAAGAAAGAAAAAGGGAGATGTCTTCTTTTCTCGCTAAGCCCTCACCCCAACCCTCTCCCATCGGGAGAGGGAAACCAAGATGGAAAATGAAAACAGACTCCAATCTTCAAGATCTGGCCAGGTTATAAACTCCCTCGCGCGGCCTCGTCGCCCGCTTCCCTTCGTTGTCCTGCCTCGCTTCCGTATCGCATTCGAGTGCAAATGTCGTGACCAGGTCCGGGGCCTTCTTCGGCAAACCCGTCAGTCGCACCCGAAAATCGTCCTGCTCGAATTTCACCGGCTGGCCCGTCGCAAACATCTTCACGGACGAAACTCTATTCATCAGGTTACCGATGACCACGGTCTCGCCCGGCCAATAATGCACGTGCGCATAAAGGGTGTTGCCCTTGCGCGTAAAGCTTACATAATTTCCCCGTCTTGGTTGACACGGATGATCAGAATCATAGATCGTCGCTCCGTTCTTGCTCATCCAATCGCCGACGGCACTAAGAACTCGAGTTGAATCTTCCGGAATCGATCCATCGCCTCGCGGCCCAATATTCAAAAGGTAGTTACCGCCGTCGCGCGCGCAGGTGATCAAATTACGAATGATCGTCGTCGGACTCTTCCAGTTATTGTCCGCGGATTGATAGCCCCAACTGTCATTCAAAGTCATGCAAGATTCCCAGGGCCGGTTTTGCGAAGCTTCGATGCGCTGCTCCGGGGTGTCAAAGTCTTCCGCGATCTTCGAGCGATTATTGATGATGATGTCCGGCTGAAGCTTTCGGACCATCTGATTCATCTCGACTGATTCCCAGCCCTTCGCATCGAGCGGCCAAGCCACGTCATACCAGAGGACGTCGACTTTGCCGTAGTTGGTCATCAATTCCCCGACTTGCCCGTGAATGTAATCAACGAAACGCCGGCGTGCTGTTTCGTCTTTCAGGCAGCGCGCGCCGTCGGGATGATGCCAATCCATCAACGAATAGTAGAATCCAAAACGCAAGCCTTCCGCGCGCGCGGCCTCGACGTATTCGCGGACAAGATCGCGTCCCGGTCCCTGCTTGGGCGCGCAATAATCGGTGAGCCTGGTGTCGAAGTTACAGAAACCTTCGTGATGCTTCGTGGTCATCACCATGTACTTCATGCCCGCGCGCTTGGCTAACTGCGCCCAAGCGCGCGCAGCATTCGGTACAGGCTTAAACTTAGGCGCCAGCTTTTCATACTCGGCGACGGGAATGCCTTCGTTCTCCATCACCCACTCGTGACGGCCGAGCGTGCTATAGAGTCCCCAGTGAATGAACATGCCGAACTTCGCTTCGTGCCACCACTTCATCCGTCGCTCGCGATCTTCGACGGTGGAGGTCGTGGGCGCCCCGGTATCGGCCGGTTTGGGTTGTTGGCCAAACAACAAATCAGCCTTACTTGCAGTCGCCAGCGTGCCGGCCGCAGCACCCATCAACGCCAGGTAGTCTCTTCGGTTCATTTTATCTCCTCTTAATACACGAGCCTTAATCCAAACTGGATCTGCCTTGGGTTGGTACCCTGGGCCAAGCCGGAAATCTTACCAACGCTTGCGGCAATCGTCGTCGCATTGGTATTGATTGTAAGGTTCGCGGGTGCCGGCTCTGACCAGTTTTGGATATTGAACAAGTTGAAGGCTTCTACGCGCAACTGTACCTTGAACCGCTCGCCGATCGGGACGCTCTTGAACACCGAGACGTCCGCATTATAAACAGCCGGTCCGCGTAAGACGTTTCGGCCGAAATTTCCGAACGCGCCGGAAGGAATTCCGAATGCACACGGATTGAACCAGCTCACGATCGTGCGAGTCTGATCGGCCGCGCGGCCACCCTGGGAAATTGTTTTCTGACAATTCGGATCCGGGTTGGCAGCGACCGGGCCAGCAACATATGGATCGGCAAGTAGATTTGGCCGCAGGTAATTGTTCGGCGCGCTCGAACCGCTTCCTCGCAGATTTGCGAGATCGCCCGTAACTATAAGATTGAAAGGCGCACCGGTGCGGGCTTGAGCGATAAAGTTCGCTTGCCAGTTACCCAGGATCCAGGAAGCGGGTCCGCTTTTAAGCCATTTCTTGCCCTTGCCAAACGGCAACTCGTAGAGAGTCGCCCACGATAGAAAGTGAGTGATGTCATATCCTGACACGCCCCAAGCCGTGCTCTGATCCCAGAAGTTCTGAATAGTCGAGCTTCCTCCCGGACCATTTTCGACGTTGAAATAACCACTGCCCGTGTCTCGCGACCTTCCCCAGGTGTAAGAGACCAGCGTGCTCCATCCGTTCGTAAATCGGCGCTGGAATTTTGTCTCCAGAGCTTTGTAGTTTGCTTTTCCAATCGCCAAAGTGTAATTGACACCCGCGCCCACCCACGGTACTCGGCGCGCTGCGTCAACCGTCGCGGCAGCAGTGCCATTAGGAAAAGCCTGATTAGCAGCGTTGGCCAAACCTGAATAGGGCAACCGGCGACTCACGCTTCCTACATAAGCAATCGAGATCATCGAAGACTTCGTAAGCTCGCGCTGATATTCGACGTGCCATTGATGCGAATAAGGATCCTTGTACTTCGGATCGTCATTGAATCCGCCGACTCCCCAAGGGCTATTCACCGGCAGTGGCGTTGCGAATCCCTGTTGCTGGAACTGAATAATATTGAATGCCGTCCCGCTGACGAAGTTAGCACTCGCATTAATGGTTGCGGGGTTCGCGAAGGCGGTGGCATCAGGCCAGACGGCGGCTTCCAGATCGTTCTGCGCATATTGGCTGCGCGCAGGAAGCGCATCAAAGTAGAGCCCGTATCCGGCGCGCAGGACACTCTTCGAATTTAGTGACCAGGCGAGACCAACTCGAGGGCCCCAGTTGTCTTTGACCGGAGGTGGTGCGAAGAAATCTTTCCCGGCAAGCACCACGTTGTTGAAATGTAGATCTGACAAAAAGGCATCCGGGATACAAGGAGCCGCCTTGGCCACGCTGCAAAGAGGCGGCATGGTCTTCGCTCCAATTATCCATCGTTGATTCAGAAGATCGAATGAATTCCAGAGCCTTCCGTCGAGGGTCTTGGGTTGATTCAGATAGTCGAAGCGCAGGCCCAGGGTCAGCACAACGTTACGATTCACCTTCCATTCGTCCTGCCCATAGCCGGCCCATGACGCGTACTTGAACTGCACCGGACCTCCGTGCAGAGTCGGCAATTGGGCGCTGAAGCTGTTGGGAAATCCCAAGAGCGCCGACGCCAAAGACAAGCCGGTAGTGCCAGAAGCGGCGGATGGATTGCGGGTCTGCTCGTCATTAAATGAATACGTCTGGAACGTATTCAACTGGATGCGCTTCGCCTCAATGTACCAAGCGCCCATTTTGAAATTGTGACGGCCTCTGAGCCACGTGACATTGGGTGTGATGCTCCAATTCGGATTCTCGCGAAGCGCCGCACCACGAATGCCGAAGTTACCGCTCCCTCCGGCGGCCCAGTTTTGTAGAGCCACCAGCAGGCCGGCGTACTTATCGACATCTGCAAATCCCGCCTGTTTCAACGGGTCGAGCCCAGCTTCATGTTGATTCTGCTGGCTTGAATCCACCCCAGGTCGGCCCGCATAGCCGGCACGCACATCGAGAATAAGGTTTGGACTGAAAGTGTGTGTCCAGCCGCCACCATAGTTCCGGCCCTTACCGCTGCCGCTGGTTGATCCGGCTTCTCCGATTGGATTAAAGACGGTCACGGTTTGCTGAGTAAAGCGGAAGAAGATGTTATCGCTATCGCGGAAACGGTGATCGATTCGGAATTGATAGCCGTTGGCGTTGTTTATCGTCGGGCGGCTTTGCGCGAAATTGTTCTGCGCGTCACCACTGAAGTTCGGAACGGCCGAATAGGTCTGAAAGAACTTCTGCATCGGCCCAAAGATTAACGCCTGCGGAATCTTGAAGCATACGGCGCCGATTGTCTGGTCCTGCTGCTTTGCTGCGTTCACCGGAAGTGGATTACCGGCCGCATCGCAGCGAAATTGATCGCGCACAAAATTACTGCCGACTTGCCGCGTTGAATAAGGATTGAAGATGGCCCGGCGAAACGGAGTGTTGGTAAAGTCTCCGGCGATCTCCGCAAGCGTGGGCACATATGATAGGCCAAGCGCCGCCTGACTGTAGCGCCAACCGTCATAGCCAAACGAAAAGAAGGTGTGGTTCTTGATAATCGGCCCGGTCACAACCGCGCCAAATTGGTTCTGTCGAAACGGCAGAGGCTTTTTCGGCACACCCGTACTCGTCCCACACCGTGCAGTAGTGCAAACGTCGAAACTGTTCCGCGCGTCAAAGGCGTCATTGCGCACATATTCAAACGCCGAGCCATGAAAGCTGTTGCCTCCGGACTTCGAGACCATATTCATCACGCCACCCATAGCGCCGCCAAATTCAGCCTTAGCATCTTGTCCGACAACCTTGAATTCCTGGACCAGGTCGATGTTCGGGATCACGATGTAGGTCGGCCCACGAATGTTGGTGTTGATGATTCCGTCAAAGAAATAGAGCTTCGAACGATTTTCCTGGCCATGGAAAGAAGGATCGACGAAGCCCGAACCAGGAATGCCGACGTTGCCTTCAACTCCGCCGATACTTTTGTTTTGTGAGGTCGATACCGGAGTTACGCCTGGCGTAAGCGTCAGCAGTTGAGTGAAGTTTCGGCCGTTCAAAGGCAAATCTTCGACTGTTCGCTCGTTGATCACACTACCGAGTTCGGAAGAGGACGACTGAACCAATTCGGAGCCAGCGGCAACTTCGACTACTTCCGACATTTCGCCCACAGAAAGCGAGACGTTCTGGGTGACTGTCTCGCTAACGCCCAAAGCGAACGCATTGGTCAAGGATTTCTTGAAACCCTTTGTCTCAACCATGAGCGTGTACGAGGCGGGTTTAAGATTTACGAAAGTGAAGTAGCCACTTTGATTGGTTGTCGCCTCCGTTTCTCCTTTAGTCGCTTGATTGATCAGTTTCACTGTCGCGCCGGGCACGGCGGCGCCGTTGGGATCCGTGACGGTTCCATTAACTTCTCCCGTGGCTGTTTGCGCTTGTAATGCAACTGCTGAGACCAAAGTAAGCAGCAGCGTAACGATCGCAATCTTTAGAGAGTTCATAATTCGTTCTCCTTCCAAGTCGGGTCTCTGTTCGCGAGGAACGTTTACGCGCCGAGCAGCTCTCTCTCCATTATTACCTCTGCTCTAGATCGAGGCCATAACGCCTCAGTAGCTGCTCCAAAGCTTGTCGACGAGCCAAAAGACGTATCTTCAGTCTGCCTTATGACAGCACCGATGCTGCCGTCGGCGTTCGTCACCGTGCGCAGACCGAACTTCAAACTTCCGTCGATGTCCCTGAAATTCGCGTGGTTGAATATATTGTATATTTCCCAACGCAGTTGGACCTCGCGCCTCTCACCCAGGCGAATGTTTTTGAAGAACGCCAGATCGTTGTTAAAGATCGACGGTATCCGAACAGCGTTTCTCCCCATGTTGCCGATGTCTCCCAGTCTCGTTGGGTTGGTGAAACAGCCGACATTAATCACGTAGGGCATTCCAGAAGAATCTGTGCCCGTAATTCCCTTCATCGGATCGCAGGTTATCTTGGGAGTTGCATTGATTGAACCACCGGTAAAGTCGGTGATCATCGTACACAGTGTCGAAGAGGTTTGAATCGAGCCCGGCGGACAGGTTTGTCCGGCAGTGATCGTGGCCGTGCCGCTCGTAAAGCTCACGGTAAGATCCTTCGGCTTGCCGCTGGCATACGAGGTCGTCCCGGAAATCTGATAATTGTCCAACAGCAGCCTTACCCAGCGATTGTTCCAGTGCCGGCTCACCTTGGGTACGTCGTAGATATAGTTGACGGTGAGAATGTGGGTTTGGTCGAAGTTTGCCGGAGCGTAGTTAAACGCCTTGTAGGGACGCCCATTATTCACATCATTCGTGTCGTCGTTAGCGTAATCGAATGTCTTCGAATACGTGTAAGCAACACCGTACTGGAAGCCACGCGTGTAGCGGCGATTAACCTGGACTTGGAGTGCGTTGTAGTTCGAGGTACCGGACCAGGTGTTCCGGTTGATGCTGGCATAGCCGCGATAAGGTCGCAGGAAGTCACTGTTCTTCGCACTGCTTGCGCTAAAGGGGTCCCTATTTTCAGGGTGACACGTAACACCGAACAGGGCGGCAACGGTACAATCTACGAACTTCGCAGTATCAGGAAACTGATTTATGTCGCGTTGCTCACCCAAGTGCCTGGCGAGCGATCCAACGTAACTGATCTCCATTACCGTCTTGAAACCTATATCCTGCTGAACGCCGATCTGGAAGTTATAAATCGTTGGTGTTTTGGAATGGACTTCGAGTGCTCTCAGCGTTTGAGGAAAGTTCACCGCTGCTCCGAGAGCTACGAGGTTCGCAATGTTCTCGATGTTGCCATTGTTGATGGTGAAGGTTTTCTGGATTAGCGCCTAAGCTACTCGCGCCGGCGCCGCCCGTGCCGCCGCCAATGCGCTGATTGTGGTAAACGCCTCCCATCAACCGAAGGACAGTCTTGCCCTTGCCAAAAATGTCCCACGCCAGGCCCACTCTTGGTTCCCAATCCACCGGCTTCGTATGTCTGAAGCCCTTAAACGCCGCCGGGTCGGTCGGGACTACAATGCCATTGAGCGGATCGCCGGTTCCCTCAATGACCGTTCGAACCAGAAAGCGGCTTTTCAGTTGGCTCGCGGTGGGGACTGCTCCATTGGCAATAACCCGCGGGTCAACGGCAGCCTGGTTCGCTGTCGAACAGGAGGTGCCGAAGGCTGGAATTCCATTCGGTTGACCTTTGCAATAAGCCACATAAAGCAGCGGAGCTTTGGCCGGATCGAAGCGAGCAGGATCGAAGATCGAACCCTGTCCATCACGCTGGAAAAACGGAGTGTGAGCGCTCCAGCGCATGCCATAGTTAAGCGTCAGCTTTCGATTAATCTTCCACTCATCCTGCGCATACCATTGAAAGAGGTCCAGTTCGCTATTAGTGAAATTTCGGGCTTTAGACTCGGTATAACTAGCGAAATTACCGAGCAGCGCGTTTGCATAGGCGAAGCTCGTGTTCCCAGTGCCCAGAGCCGTCGGTGTCGAAATAGTGAAGCCGTTGTTGACGGTGGTACTGCTATTGCCGAAGTCCAATCCGCCTGACCATTTTCCACCGCCGGGCGCTTCACTGTTCTGCAACCGTTCAAAATATGCGCCGAACTTAAGGCTGTGGTTACCATGAGTAACCGACACATTATCGGCGAAAGAAGGTTTGACGTAGTCGTTGCCAGTTTCCCCCCATCGATCGAGCCAGTTAATGTTTGCGGGGTTGCTGGTCGCGCTGCTCCAACCAGTAACGGTCGGAACCAGATTGAGTTTGTTGTTTTCCGGAAAGAGCTGAGGTGCGGTGAATTTCAAGGCGCTCCGAGTCAGGCCCTCAGCGACGCCCGTTGAGGGTACGAATCCTTCCGAGTCGTGGCGCATGCCAAAATTGAATTCATTAACGACTCTCGAGCTGATGATGCGGACCCAGTTGGCCGACCAGCCATTGTCTTTGTAAAGATAATGAGAACTGATTCCCCACCTGTCCACACCTCCGCTTCCGTTGGGCCATCCAGAGGTGCCGAGGCCTTGGTTATCCGAAGTCCACCATTGAGCTTTCCAATAGATGCTGTCTTTATTTGTGGGTTTGAGATCAATGCGAATCACCGGGCTGCGTTTAGGAACGTCCACGCTCTGCTGGTTAATATAGCGTCCGGGAATGGCGGCAGTGGATGAATTGGGCAGCGGGAAGTAGTTGAGCAAATTTTGCATGCTTGGGTTAATGCAACTTCGGGTCACGCCGCAACCGGGACTGCCGGCCGCTGGAATAATATTGCCGGGAAACTGCAGGCCCGTGAGCGGATCAATAACGCTCGGCGTGGCGCCGCTCGAATTCTTCGACAGAGAGAAATTACCCTGTCGTTCAAGAGCAGTCGGCACGGTCACAGTCACCGGATCGGTCGGTGTGATCGTGTGCGGCTTTTCAAAGGAGAAGAAGAAGAATGCTCTATTCCTCATTAGGCTCGGTCCCCCTTCGCCAAAGCGCGGCAGCGGCAACGGCCCTCCGATATTGAAGCCGGGAATCTTATGGCGGTAGAGTGGCCTAACCAAACCCGCCTTGTTGTTGAAGAAGTTGTTGGCGTTGAGCGACTCATTACGAACGAAATAATAGACGCTGCCACGATAATCCTTGCCGCCACCCCTCGAGACTATATTGATTATGGCGCCGCCATTATTGCCGTACTCGGCCGCGTAGTTGTTGCGCAGAACCTTCACCTCAGCGACCGCGTCCTGGTTAATTGTCATGCTGACCTTGTTCGACCCGCTGGGCTCGCCCGCAAACAAACCGTCAATCGTGGCAACTGCCGAACGGCCACGCTGGCCTGAAAAGTTAGGCAAGTCGGTGCCGAACCCCTCTCCTACTGCTTCAATGTCATCGTTGTTTGACGTTCCGGGTATGAGCCGCAGCAGGGAGGTGATGTCACGCCCCTTCGTCGAGATTAGACTAATCTGATCGGAAGTCAGCCGCGCAGTCAGGTCGCTACTTTCTTTTTCAACGATCTGCCCCTCGCTCTGCACCGTGACCGTCTCACTTACCTGGCCGGTCTTCAAGGCCAGTTCGCCAAGCGCCAGGCCTTCATTCGCGCTCAAGACGATCTTGGTTCGCAGCAGAGTTTCAAAGCCCGCATGCCCAATCCTCAGTGTATAAACACCGGGCTGGACCGAAGCGAAGTTGAACCGGCCGGAGTCATTAGTCACTTGATCGCGCTTGTCTTTTGTCTGGTCGTGAACCAGCGTGACGCTGGCACCCGCCACCACCGCACCGTTCGGATCGGTTACCGATCCGGAGATGTTGCCGGTCACTGATTGTGCAAAGGCAGGGGAACTTATGATTATCACCGCCCAGAGTCCGAGCACTAGACTCGTCAAACGGCAATTAATACTGAGCACGGAACGGGGACGAAACGAGGCTCTATAGTTCAAGCTAAACATGGTGGTCTCCTTTTTTGGCTGGCGGCGAAACACGGCGCGGACTGCGCTGGGCGAAACGTCAACTCGACTTCCCGATTAGCGCATTGAAATCAATTGCGCTATTTAGCTCTTTGATTGAAGCGAAGGTCCGCAACCAGATACTAGATAAAGCCGAATTTGCCTAGGAAATCTCTGAATTTCCGGTGCTCTGAACATCGCTAATACGAACGCGCCAACAACTGGTATGTTACCGGTAACGGATATTATTCCGTTACCGCTAACGTGTCAAGTATTTTTTAGGATATTCGTCTAAAAAAGATGTTTTTCTGGGAGGGCCCGCAATCTGCCGGCGGATTCCTCGGCGGTCAGATCTCGCTGTGGGCTGGCAAGAAGTTCGTAGCCCACCATAAATTTTCGCACCGTCGCCGAACGCAAGAGTGGAGGATAGAAATGAATGTGGAAATGCCACTCAGGATGAAGAGATCCATCAGTGGGGCGCTGATGAAAGCCCATCGTGTAAGGGAAAGCCGCCTGAAAAAGATTATCGTAGCGCGTCGTAACTTGCTTGAGAATATCTGCGAGCTGGTCCCGCCCTTCATCGTTCAACTGATCTAGACCGGTCACGTGTCGCCTACTGACGATCATTGTTTCGAATGGCCAGATTGCCCAAAAGGGAACAACGGCCTGAAAGGATTCATTCGCGCAAACCAAACGGTCGGCTAGTTTCAATTCCAGCTCCAAGTAACTACAAAGCAAGCATCGCTGATGCTCCGCAAAATAGTCAGCCTGGGCGGCGCTCTCCTTGCGTGGTTCGTTAGGGAGAGTGAGATTCGCCCAAACCTGACCGTGCGGATGCGGATTGCTGGCGCCCATCATCGCTCCCTGGTTCTCAAAAATCTGCACCCAGTTAATAAACGAGAGCGCGCCTAACTCCTGAAACTGTTCCACCCAAGCGTCTATCACACCGCGAATTTCAGCGGGGCTCATGCGCGAGATTGTCAGATCGTGTCGGGGTGAAAAGCAGATCACGCGACAGATGCCGGGCTCTCCCTGGGCCGTTATAAGATCGCTTGCATTGCTCTGGGCTGCGAGGGTGTCCGGCAGCAGCGCCGCAAAGTCGTTGTCAAAAATGAACGTGCCTTCATACAGCGGATTGCGCGCACCGCCTGCTCGTTGGTTCCCCGGACACAGATAACAGCTCGGATCATAGGACGGTTGAACCTTGGTTCCGATTTCTTCATGTTGTCCTTGCCAGGGACGCGCAGTCCTTTGCGGGGACACCAGGATCCATTCGCCTGTGAGCGGGTTGTATCTTCGATGTGGGCGAGTGAAATCCAACACGTGGATCGCGTCGATGTCGTGTGCAATCTTTTTCCGACGCGCCTACTAACTGAGCGAACCAGCGACGACTTCGCTGACGCCCGCCGCGGTCCGACTGACATAAATCTCTGGCGAGACGCCGGTTGACTTCTTGTATTCGCGCGCCACTGAATCGGTGAAATCTGCGCACGACTCAGCCTTCACCAAATTAATCGTGCAGCCGCCGAATCCGCCGCCCGTCATCCTCGCTCCATAAACACCGTGCGCCTCGCGAGCAAACTCAACCATTAGATCCAACTCTTCACAACTGACTTCGTAATCGTCACGCAGGCTACAATGCGATTCATTCATTAGTTCGCCAAAGTGTGACAAGTCCTCATTTTCAAGAGCCGTCTTTGCTTGCAGCACACGCGCATTCTCACCGATCACGTGACGACAGCGGCGGTACACTACTTCGGGCAGGTCGCGTCCGTCAGATTCGAGATCCGCCATGCTCAAATCGCGCAAGGCATGAACATTGGGAAGTCTTTGAGCCAAGAGATGTACGCCTTCCTCACATTCGGATCGGCGCTTGTTGTATTCACTGCCCGCCAATCGGTGTTTGACCATTGTATTGCAGATTACCAACCGAACGTCTTCGGGAAGAGGCAGAAGTTCATACTCGAGCGATCGACAATCAAGCAGCAATGCCCTTCCGTCCTGACCATGGCAAGCAACGAATTGGTCCATGATACCGCAACGCATGCCGACAAAATTCTGCTCTGCGCGTTGACAGAGCCTTGCCAGCTCGATTCGCTCAATGGCAAATCCTGAATGCTGCAACATAGCATAACCAGTTGCTACTTCTATCGACGCGGACGAGCTCAGCCCCGCGCCTATAGGCACCTCGCCGCGTATCTGAATTTGGGCGCCCTTCAGTCGATAGCCTGCCTGCTCCAGCGTCAGCGCAACTCCGCGAACATAATCGCTCCAATGTCCTTTCGCGCGTGCCGTTATGTCATCCAAGTCAAAGTTGATTGTCTCTTGGAAATTCTCCGAAGAAACGGCGATCACACGGTCATCTCGCGGAGTAACACTGACCCAGGTTGAGAAGTTGATGGCGGCGGGCATCACAAAGCCTTCGTTATAATCTGTGTGCTCGCCAATCAAGTTGACCCGTCCCGGCGCGCGATAAATCCGCGGCTCGCTTCCACACGAACTCTGAAAGGTCGTGCTCAATTCTTTCGCTTCGATCACTTTTCGAACCCCTGCGATACTGCTCGGATTACCGTGTTCGATAGCTTCGAGTGAGTTGCCGTGCTGGGATACTCACCGTATAAGACCGGGCCGTGGGATCGACTGAGATCTTGATGAGATTTCCCTGACAGAGTTCTGATTCATTCGCAATGTAGCCTGACATCGTATTGTCTTTGTCAGTCGTGCGCACATTGCGATGCAATTGATAGATGGCTTCGATCTCATTCAGGCTCTTCAGAGTTGCGAACGTCCGCGCTTCGCCGCCTTTCCGCGGTCCGTCATTGATTATCGCGACGCGAGGGTTGAGCGCGCGGACAAACGCCGGGTTGTTGCTTAAGTCCAAGCCATGGTGATCGACCTGATAGACATCGACGACGCCGACCACGTTTTTCGGGCAAGCCAAGCGATTTTCGATATTCCACGTCAGGTCGCCACCATCAAAGAATTTGAAGCGCCCGAAGGTGAGCAAAATGCCTACGCT
>QHXE01001092.1 GCA_003222835.1 Acidobacteriota bacterium
CAGAACATACCTGCCTAACGGTAACGTATTGAGCGCCAGCTCGGACCAATAAGGCAGTCGCGTCAAGTCCTTGGTCGTATCGGTTGGCACACGAGCATTAGCGAGCGTCATGAGTGCGCGGTTGTTAAGTAGAACACGAACCTGAATTTCAATTGCCGGCGGGGTTGGGCTGTGGGCCGCATTGTAAACATAAGTCTGAAACCGCAAGACAGACGTGCGCGAAAAGCGATGGTCGACGTCAACCCCAATCGGTTGAGGCGAAGCGGAAAGCTTCGCGTCCGCTGCTTCAACCTTCCGTTCAGCTAAGAAAAGACTGCTCATCCCAAACGTTCCTCTCGAAAAGTCGGGCACTTCGATCCATTGTTGTGCGCCACCGGTGTGCCCGCTGCTTCGCTCCCTCAGGGCCACGCGCACCTGGTAGAGTCCCGGCAGCAGACGCAGTCGCTGATGCCACACCACCGGCTGATTTTGCAGCGACGGATCGGAAACCACCGTCAGCACTTGTTTGAAAGGAACGATGAGGCCGCGATCGTCAATCGCCGCGCCGATGACATCGATTTCGGATTTTCCCGCATTCTCAGACGCGAGCCCTAGATCAGCGCGATCGATCTGCATGGATGCACTTAGCACCAGGCCTTGATCCGCGCTGTTCATGTAACCGACCGACAGAGCAGTAGGAATCGTCTGGCGCGGGTAGAGCGCTCCCAGAGTTGTCAACAACGCGGCTTCAGGAGTTTCCGTCGCAGCCTTTGCTGAGGTAATTTTTGCGGCTTTGCCGCTCTTGCTTGTGTCAGCGTGCGCGTAATAGTTCCGGCGCAAACGCACACGGAAGTCGGGGTGGTCTTTTACACTGACTCTGATTCGGGACTTGCCGCTGCGCTGTTCCTCAGTGTCCGGACGCCACGCCAACAAATAATAAGATGAAGTTTCGTCGATGGCCTGTTGAAAGGCATCGGTAAACGAATTTGAGTTGAGTATCGCGCGTCCGCCCGTGTCGTCCGCCAGTATGCGCAAAGGCTCGCGCATTGCGGATGATTCGAGCGAAGGCATTCGCGCCGAAGTCCCTGAAGCCATCCCGTCGGGAAAGGCGTTTTTCCCGGCGTCAATTTCCGGATCGGAAAAAGTCCCGCGAGCATCCATCGTGTAAACAATGAT
>QHXE01000325.1 GCA_003222835.1 Acidobacteriota bacterium
CTTCCAAACCGTCCGCGGCCACGATCACTTTGTAGCCGCAGCGTTGCAGCGTCACTTCCAAGAACCGTCGTGCCGAACGATCGTCTTCGACCAGGAGCACGCACGGCTGGTTGGCAGCGTTGGCGTCCCCCGCGTTGGTTGGAGTTGCTTCGTCGTTATCCATGTGGATTGGATATGCTTTGAACTGACCGCAAGAGGGGAAGGCCCGACACGTCGCAACGATCCAGAGCCTCAATTGGTCGGGCAAAATCGAGAGTAAGCCGGGCTCCATTCGTTGTCAACGATGCTTGCAACCTCAACAACGAGCCGCGCTTTTGGTATACTTTCTGTTTGCGCCAGGACGATTTACTCAGGCCATAGAGACTTAACATTCAGATGTACGAGTTCGCAGTCACGCCGGCAGTCACTCAAATTCGCCGCCGCGGTGTCGAAATTTCCGAAGTTGCCGTGGGAAGTTTGGGCGCCGAGCTGGAACTCGAAGCGGGCGATCGCATCATGCGCATCAACGGCCGCGTCGTGCGTGATTATCTCGACTTTCGATTTCAGACTGGCGGCGAAACCGAGTTCGTGATCGATGTGCGCAAGCACGACGGCGAAGATTGGGAGTTGAACATCGAACGCGACGAAGCGGAAAATTTCGGCCTCAGCTTCGAACAGATCGTCCCCCGCCAATGCGCCAACGAATGCATCTTCTGCTTCTGCAAAGGCAACCCTGAAACGGCGCGTCCTTCATTGTTCGTGCGCGATGAAGATGTGCGGCTTTCGTTTCTTTACGGGAACTACACGACTCTGACTTCGATCACCGACGACGAGATGAGTCGCGTGATCGAACAGCGTCTGTCGCCGCAATACGTTTCAGTGCACGCGACGGATTTGGAGGTGCGCGCTTACCTGCTTGGCGTCGACAAGAAGCGCGCGGACATCACGGCGAAGATGCAGCGTCTGATGGATGCCGGAATTGAAATTCACGCGCAAGTCGTGCTGTGTCCGGAGATCAACGACGGTGAGATCTTGCGTCGCACGATTTACGATCTTGCAAACTTTCATCCGCGGGTGCGCAGTGTGGCCATTGTGCCGCTCGGGCTGACGCGCTATCTGAACGATCCGCGTTTGACTCCAGTCACGCCCGACTTTTGCCGCCGAACGATCAAGGAAGTCGCGCTGATTCAGAGAGATTTGCGAAGGCGCTTGGGGACTACGTTCGCGTTTCTCGGCGATGAAATCTATTTGCGCGCGGGCCGCGGCGTGCCTTCGCGCAAGCATTACGGAGACTATCCGCAGATTGAAGACGGCATCGGCATGGTGCGCAGTTTTGCTAATCAGTTTGAAGCGCTGAGGCGCAAGCTCGCTCGCAGATCGGTGTCGGAAGCCCGACCGTTAGAGAGGGCTCTTTTCGGCACGGTCATGACCGGGACGCTGTTCGCGCCAGTGCTGCGAGAGTTGGTCGGTCGATTGAACTCCCGCTTTGGAATGCGTCTCGAAGTTGTCGCGGTCGAGAATAGTTACTTCGGCGGAGATGTTAGCGTCGCGGGATTACTCACCGGACAGGATTTCATCGCCGCGCGAAATCGAGTCAGCGGTGACTTTGCAATCATTCCGCGTGTGGCTTTGAAAGGCGACGAACCGGTGATGCTAGACGGCATGCGCTTTGAAGAATTGCAGAGCCAGTTTGATGTGCCGCTTTACGCACTCGACTTCAGAAGTCTTGCGCGCCTACTGACCGAAGGTAATGCAGGTAAATCGTCAGGGAAGCGTGTGATATGATTTAGCCCACGAGGTGCTCTCAATGTCTACTGTAGTCCAATCGATAACAGCAGTTGAGTTACTGAATATGCCGGATGACGGCTTCCGTTACGAGCTAATTCGAGGAGAGTTAAAGAAGATGCCACCCCCAGGTCACGTGCACGGACGGGTCGCGATGAAATTTGGCTGGCGGCTGGCTCAGCATGTTGAAACAAAGAGCCTCGGCAATGTCTATGCTGCCGAAACGGGTTTCCTGCTTGAGACCGACCCTGACACGGTACGTGCTCCTGATTGCGCCTTCGTCAGCCGTGACCGGCTCGCAGCCATCGGAGATGTCGAAGGCTATTTACCAGGAGCGCCTGATCTGGCCGTCGAGGTTATTTCGCCAGGAGACACTTATACGGAGGTCGAAGAAAAAGCCATCGAATGGTTGGCGAACGGATCCGCAATGGTTCTAGCACTGAATCCACGCAAACGCACAGTGACCATCTACCGATCCATGACTGACATAACTATTCTGGATCAGAACGCCATTTTGGACATCTCAGACGTGGTTCCCGATTTCAAGGTTTCGGTTAAAGATCTTTTCGACTGAAACATGAATCCTTCCCAGCCAGTCAGGACGCATCAGCCTAGTAAGGACGCCAAAAAGATTCTCGATGTCGGCTGCGGCTGGAACAAGACGCCCGGCGCGATCGGCATCGATTCAAATCCAAAAGCACATGCCGATGTAACTCACGATCTCGGATCGATTCCATATCCGTTCCCCGATAATGAATTCGACCAGATCATCTGCCGCCACGTCGCCGAGCACGTTCCCGACGTAATGGCTTTCGTCACCGAACTCTATCGCATCACAAAAAGCGGCGGCCGCATTGCGATCGTCACGCCGCATTACACCAATCCCGACTGGCCCACCGATCCGACGCACCGCAATCATTTCAACAGCTACTCGTTCAACTGCTTCATCGACGACCGCCAACTCTTTCCTTTCTACACGGACGTAAAACTGAAACCAATCCGCACTCATGTTTCGTTGGCGAATCTATGGCGAGCCATCGGTTTGGAATTCGTCGTTAATCTCGATCAGCGTTGGCCTGCCTTTCGCTTCACCCGTAAGTTCTGGGAGTTTTATTTGAGCTACATCTTTCGCGCCAAAGAACTGCAGTTTGAATTTGAGGTTGTGAAAGAAAATTAGATTGGCGAAAATGTTGATTTGAGATGGAGCTGTGGTAGGCACGACCAGGACGACCCTTTCCGAAAACTCGTATTAAAATCCAAATTTTCCTTGGCTCGATGTCTGTCGTAACGATCAAGTGTTGAGGACAAGCAACGTTCTGGGTCTTAGCGGTCAGGCACGAGCCTTGCCGTTAAAGCTAACGATGAAGTTCAGGTTCTCGGGTCTCCAATGGGCCATTGGGTCGGCCGCAATTTTGTTTTTCGCGCCGGTTTGGGCTGTGGCCCAGGGCGGAAGCATCAACGGCAACGTTCTCCTTCCGAATGGCTCCTTACTGAATGAGCGCGCCAGGATTATCCTGCAAACCAATCGTGGCGTTAAGAGCAACGTTTACACTGATGAACGCGGGCACTTTCAATTCAACGCGCTAACGCCGGCGATCTACGAGATCGTAGTCGAAGCAGATCGCGATCGGTTTGAAACCAGCCGGGCAACCGTCGAAGTCTTTCCCAATGCGCCATCGATCATCAACATTAATTTAAAACAGAAGAAAGCTGCCGAATCGCGAAGCGGTCCCAGAGTAGTTTCGACTGGAGAACTTGACGCCGCCATTCCTGCTTCAGCCCGAAAGGAATTCGAGCGCGGCAGCGAGGCAGCCGGTTCGGGAAAGATCGATGACGCCATCGCCCATTTCCGAAGGGCGATTGTGATTTACCCGCAGTACTTGATGGCGCATAACGATCTCGGCGCGCAACTTCTGGCGCAGAGGAAGCTCGATGAAGCAAAAGCAGAATTCCGCCGAGCTATTCAAATCGATCCCAAGGCCTTCAATCCTCGTTTGAATCTCGCCATAGTTCTCGTACAACAGAAGCAGTTTTCCGAAGCCGCAGGAATGTTAAAAACGGCGCTCGCGTTCCAGCCCGACTCGCCTGCCGCCATTCTTTATTACGGGTTGGCCCTCGAGGGTTCGAATGACTTCGAAGGCGCCGAGCGGGCGCTAAAGTCTGCCCACGAACTCGGCGGCGCTCCGTATGCCATGGCCCTTTTTCATCTAGGCCAAATTTATATGAATAAGGGCCAGAGAAAACCTGCGCGGGAAATGTTCCAGAGCTATCTTCGCGAAGCGCCGAATGGCCCGGACGCGGCGGAGGCCAGAAAGATGATCGGGGTTTTGCGCTAGGAGCGGCGCATTCCGAGGATTCGTAGAATAATCCAAATTCCGCAACATCAGCGCGCCGGCCTTGAAGGTTATCTGGTCAAAAACGTTCCTTCTTAGAGCACCTTACGACATCCATGACAAGGCGGCATAACTCTTGCTGAACGCAGCCATGGTCTAATCAATTGGATCAATCACTGGTAGCTACTAGTGACTATAGTTTTCTTCAGCGGGCATTTCCGCAGTGAGAATTCTCAAAATAAACCAATCAGAAGCAGGAGGAGCCAATGAGGAACTTTGCGAGAATCGCTGCCGTGCCAACGCTCGGCGCGCTCGTATTTTTTACATTTAGTGTTTTGGCATTCGGCCAGGTCCAGACCGGCACCTTGCGGGGAACGGTCACTGACCCGAACGGCGGAATTGTGGCCGGAGCGACGGTTACGGCCAAGAACCAAAACTCCGGCGTAACCAGCTCAACTTTTCAGACCAACGGCGAAGGGGTTTATGTAATCACGAATCTCGTGCCGACCAAATACACGTTGACGGTCGAACAGGCTGGCTTCAAGAAGAAGTCCGTTGTCGATGTTGACGTCACGTTGGGCGCGGTCGTGGAACTTAACGTTGCGTTAGAAGTGGGAACGCCGTCCGAAGTCGTGACCGTCACCAGCACTGGTGAGGAATTGGTCACGAAGGATCAGGCCCAAATCTCGACCACCTTTGAAACGCGCAAGATCGAAGACTTGCCGTCCAATGGCGCCGGCGGAGGCCTGGATACTTTGGCTTTGCTGGCTCCCGGCGTAGTCGCGTCACGAAATAGCGGTGTGAACACGGACGGCGCGGGTCTTTCGGTCAACGGAAACCGCGGTCGTTCGAACAACTTTCAGATTGATGGTTCGGACAACAACGACCTGAGTATCGGTGGTCCATCCCTGTTTGTTGACAACCAGAGCCAGGTGGCCGAGTACCAAATTATCACCAACAACTTTTCGGCCCAGTACGGCCGCAACTCAGGCGCCGTCGTTAATATTGTTACCAAGCAGGGCGGCAACGAATTCCATGGCGATCTCTTTGAGTATCACCAGGACTGGCGCAACCTGGCCAGCTTGAACAATATCGAAAGGGCCACCACCACCAAAACCCATCCAGACCGAAACCTTTATAACGCCTTTGGCGGAACCGTCGGTGGGCCCATCTGGCTGCCGAGGTTTGGCGAGGGTCCCAAGTCCGTTTGGAAAGGCAAGGACAAGGCCTTCTTCTTTTTCTCGTACCAGGGAGTTAGAAATCCGTCGACCTTCACAGCGCGCGGCACCGGCCTCAGTATCCTGGCGTCGGACTTCTCGCGTTTGCAGGCGCTTTCGCCGGGGAACACGGCCCTCAATGACATTACGACGCTTAGCGCGTTTGCCTTTTCCCATGGATCCGTCCGTCCCCGAACTGATTTTGATACCAGGCTGGGGGGAACAATCTCATCGAAGTTCAATTTAACTGCACCTACAGGCTGCGCCAAAGTTATTGCTGTCAGCGCTACTCCCGTAGCGGGATGTGGCACGTATACGACTTTTACCCAACCTTTTCCAGGCTGCGTTTGCAGAGCGCGATTACCCGGCCCCGTTCACCGAAAACGGGTGGAGCACTCGCTTCACCGTGAAGCCCACGAACAAGGACAACATAGACTTCCGTTACCTTAAACAGGTCCAGCTCTTCGTGAATAACGGGGGCGGTTCGAACGGCTTTAGCTACGACGTTCCCGCGACGAGTAAGAATCTTGGCGGAACCTGGACCCGTCAGATCTCGAGTACTTTTGTCAATGAATTCAAGGCCACCACCCAAAATCTTAATGTCGAGTTCGGTGGCGCTGATTCAAGCTTCGGCGCATCCGCGATTCCGAAACCCGCCGATATCGGCAACACCATCGCCAACATCACGTTTGCCAGCCCCCTCGTCGGCGTCAGAAACACTTCCAGCGCCATGTCCACAATCGGAGGCGCTACTAACATTCCGCAGGGCCGGTTGGTTAAGGTTTACCAGTTCGCGGATACCATGTCCTGGGTCCGAGGAAAGCACAGTTTAGTTTTCGGAGCGGAGTACAAGCACCTCATTAATAAGGTGCCGTTCCTGCCCCTTTACCAGGGTCAGTTTACCTTTAGCACTGCCTCGGCAATCACGCGGCTGCTCAACAATGCGCCGTCGGCAATTTCGCTGACTGCGGGCGAACCGGTCACCACCTACACTGAGAACGACCAGTACTATTTCCTCCAGGACGATTTCAAGATTAGATCAAATCTGACCTTGAATCTGGGTGTGCGGTACGAATACACTGGACAACCGATCAATCAGTTACATGACATCACGGTGGCCCGCGAAAGCGGTTCGCCGAAAGCGATTTTCGATCCGACGTTGCCTTTGAGCGTTAGGACGGTACCATTTGTCAAACCTGATAAGAATAACTGGGCGCCGCGAGTTGGTTTTGCCTGGAGTCCTAAGTTTGAAAGCGGTTTTATGCACAAGCTCGTGGGTTCGGACGCGACTGTGATTAGAGGTGGTTTTGCCATTGCCTACGATCCGGCGTTTTACAACATTCTGCTGAATCTGCAAAACGTGGCGCCATACTCAGCGGCGCTCTCACTTTCATCGGCGAATGCTTTGGCGTCGACCACCACTTCACCGCTGCCGTTGCCGGCCAATCCAACGGCCATCAACAATCAGGCGATCGCGTCGGCTTCGGGAGTTTTGCCTCTGGGCAAACTGAACCCAATCTATCTGGCGCAGACTCAGGTTTCGTCAGATTTCCGTTCGCCGTATTCCGAACAGTTCTCGTTCGGTATTCAGCGGCAGGTTAACCGCACCAACGTGTTTGAGGTCAGCTATGTCGGTACCCAGGGTGTCGACCTGTTCCAGAGCGTCAACGGCAACTTCTTTACCAAGCCGTTGGTTAATGGACTCCCAAATTTGTTTGGCACGGGCATTGACTTCCCCTCGTTCGCCTCGAAATTGCCGGCGGGTACTGGGTTCCAAACCTGCGTGGATAATCCGGCGACTTTGTTTGTCAACGAATCTGTTTGCAACGGACGCCTGAAGGTAGCAAACAGCATCACGATCAGGAACAACGGCGCCCATTCGACTTACCATTCGCTGCAGTCACGCTATGCGGGTCGCTTCATGAAGAATGCGCTCTCGATAAACGCGTCCTACACGTTTAGTAAGACCATAGACAACGCGAGCGAAATCTTTGCTTTCGCCGACATTGGCTCCGCTAACCCGCAGAACCCGTTCTGCTCCGGTTCTTGCGAAAAGTCGCTTTCCAATCTCAACCGCCCGCATGCCTTCTCGGCGAGCGCCATTTACGATCTTCCGTTCTTCAAGGAACAGCGGGGCTTTGTCGGCCATCTGCTCGGCGGCTGGCAGCTTAATGGCGTCCAGGTAATCACCAGCGGCAATCCGTATACGCCAACTGATGCGACCAATGGGGCGTATGGGCTGGGCAACACCTACTTGACCGCTGGTCAGCGGGCGTTTATCGGCAATCCAAACGCTCCGGCGACTGCGGTAGGAATCAGCGCCATAGATGCTTATATCATTTACGGTGCGCCGGTGGTTGCAGGGAATTCA
>QHXE01000326.1 GCA_003222835.1 Acidobacteriota bacterium
GGGCCGAGAATCGCGTGATTGAGTTTTGCAAGTTAATTGATAACGTCAAGTCGACGGATCAGTTGTAGGCGGCGAGAATCGGCCTGTCTTCATTTCTCGATCTTCTTCAACAACCTGTCGGCGTGATTGCGGGCGATGAGCGGAATGTGTTCGTCGGTGCGTAGCTCTCTCAGCAGCGGCACCAGTTGGTTTGGATCTGAAAGATCGCCGCGCGTCAGATACGCTTCCATTTGATTCATGAGTTGAGGGGCGTTCAATGGCTGCATTTCGCGCGCGAGCTTAATTTCAAAAATCAGGATCGCTTGATCGGAAACGCGGCGGTACTCATTGGCCAGCGACCAAGCCTGCTTGTTGTCGCTCCAATTGAATGCGGCGGTCCGGTGGCGCTTGCCGTCGTCCATTCCCACCTTATAAGTTCCGAGGTGGGCAAAATTTTTCGATGCCTGATAATTCTCGTTCGAATCCAGGAAGTGCAAGTCCGTCCACAAACCGAAGATACGACCGAGTGCGCTGGTCGATAGTTCTATAGGCTCGACAATTGGCGTGTCTTCGCCCTTTCGCTCGAACGAAATCTTGCCGCGACCGATGGCGTCGTGCTCGATCACGATGTGGCGGATAACAAACTCCGGTTGGGTGAATTCGTACGAGTAGCGTGTCGGGTCGGCAGGCTTCTTATTTTCTTCGCGCTGCGTAGAAGTTGAGTTTGCCGGTTGGGGTCGATCGTTGCGCTTTGTTTGATTCTGTGCGAACGAGGGAGTAGTAAGTCCCACTATTAGCAGTACCGCGAAGATAAGCGCTTTCTCTGTGAAACTCTGGGCGAAATCTGTGTCTCTGTGGTGAGCCCGCCCGAGCGAATTTTCACCACAGAGACACAGAGGAGCACAGAGTTTGCACTGAGAAATCATTAGAATTCCTTCGGGATTATGCTTGGGGAGAGCGCAACTTGGCAAATTGCGCGACTGCGACTACTCGAACTTGACAGAGACAAGCTTCGACACGCCCACTTCTTCCATCGTCACGCCATAAAGCGCGCGCGCAGTTTCCATCGTGCGCTTATTGTGCGTGATGACGATGAACTGCGTGTCGGCCGCCATCGAAACAACTTTGTCGGTGAAACGCCCGATGTTCGCTTCGTCGAGCGGTGCATCGACCTCGTCGAGCAAACAGAAAGGAGACGGCCGATAATGAAATATTCCCAGGACCAATGCGAGGGCGGCCATCGCTTTTTCACCGCCAGAGAGGAGGAGCACATTTTGCAGACGCTTGCCCGGTGGCTGCGCGATTATGTCTATACCGGATTCAAGTTCGTCGTCCGTGTCAATCAAGCTCATCTCGCCACGGCCGCCGCCGAAGAGTTCCTGGAACAATTCGCTGAAGTTTTGATTGATCTTCTCAAACGCGTCGCGGAAGCGTTCGCGCGAACGCCGCTTGATTTCGCGCAGCGCTTCCTCAGTAGCCGCAATTCCACTTGTGATGTCGTCGCGCTGGGCAGTCAGAAACGCGAGGCGCTCGTCTGCTTCGGAAAGCTCTTCCAGCGCCATCATGTTTACGGCGCCAAAATTTTCCAGACCGTTGCGTAGCTCTTCCAGCCGAACTCGTTCGGTTTCGAGATCGAATTCATGATCGAGAGTTACCTCGCGAGCGATCTCTTCCAGACTCTGATTCAATTCGTTCGCGCACGATTCGCGCACAAAGTTGACGCGCGCGAGGGCTTCGGCGCGTTGCACTTCGATGGCAGCCCGGGCGTCGCGGGCGATTGCGGCCTTCCGGTTTAACTCAGCGAGTTCCTCGGCAAGAATATCAGCGCGTTCGCGCGCTTCCGCCAATCGCGACGTGGCGTCGCTAATCTGTTTTTCTTCGCGCGACTTTTCTTCCTCGACGGTCGCGGCGAGACGATCGATTTCGGCGATTGAATTCTTCAGGTCGTCGAGTCGCGTTTCGGCTTCAGTTAGTTCCAGTTGATGCCGCGCGGTTCGCGAGGAGACTTCCTCGCGCTCAGTTTCCAGCCGGCGCAGATCCGACGCGGTCGAACGCCGTCGCTCGACCGCAGCGGCGGCTTCGGTTCGCTGCTGATTGAGCAGTTCGCTCTCCAACTCGGCATCGCGTCGAATGCCGGCAAGCACGCTGACCGTCTGTTCGATTCTCTCCTGAGTTGCGCGCCGCTTTGTATCCGCGGTTTCGGCTTCGCTCAGAGTTTCCGCGCGTTTGTCTTCCGACTCGCGCCGTTCCTGTTGCAGTCGTCCACTGTCATCGGCAACCACGCGCATGTGGCGCTCGGCTCGCTCCACATCCTGTTGCAAAGTTCCCGCAGTCATCTCGAGCGCTAACAGCTCTCGTTCTTCACGCGCAATCGAAGCATTCAGCAACATGACCGATTCTTCGAGTCCGGTAAGATGCGAGCGCGCATCCTTGACTGCCACTTCCGCAACCGCGAGTTGCGCGCCAAACTCGTTGACATGGGATTCCAGCTCGCGCAGCTCCCGTTTGAATGTCAGTAGGCCCGCGCCTTCTTCCAGCGCCCGCCCGTTGCCCGCGTTAACAAATTGCCCGCCCGTGACCCAGTCGCCCTCGATTGTCACGAACATATCGCTCGTCGCCAGCGACAATCCGACAGCATCGTCGAGCGTATCCACGATCCGCGCGTTCATTCTCTCCGGCATCGTTCGTTCGAGCACGTCGAGCAACTCACGAGATGCGTTTAGGATGTCGCCAATGCGCGGTCCATCGATTCCAACCGGGATGTATTGCTGACGTTTGGTTCCGGTCGCGATCCCGCTCCAGGTCATTAGATCGACTTCCTCGCTTCCTCCGTGCAGCCCCGTAACCAAGAATGTAGCTCGACCGGCGTGATTATTCTTCAACCAACCCGCGGCGCGGATCGCATCGTCAGGCGTCGGAACCAGAATTGACTGGAGCGAAGAGCCAAACGCGCCTTCGACTGCACGTTCCCATCGCTCGTCAACCCGAATCTTGTCAGCCAACGTGCCGATCAAATGAAAGTCTTCTGTTTCATTAACCGAAAAAGCCTCCTGCACCGCTAGAGAATAATGAGCGCGCCGCTGATCCAGTTCTTTGAAGCTTTCCAGACGGTGCAACGAACGTGAGTATTCGTCGCGCACACGATTCTGTTCAGCGTCAGTGTCGGAGACTCGTTCGTGGCCTTCAATTACGGCCTTAACTGCGGCCTCGCGCTCCGCCGTTAGTCGCCCGAGTTTTTCGCGCGCGGCTGATACTTGCTGATTGAGTCTTTGCGTCTCAGCCGTTCGTTCGGCATGAGCCGCGGCCGCGCGTTCGGCTTCTCGCGCGAAACCTTCAGCCTGTTGAGCCAGCTTCTCCAGCGCGTTCTCAAGCTGCCGCGTTAATTCGTTAAGCCGCTCGGATGCCGCCGTGTGCGTGAGCAACTCCATCCGCGCGGTTTCGATCTCGTTCTCGCCCTGAGCCACCAGCGCCAGCTTCTGCGCATACGCCCCTTCGGCAGATTGCAACTTCGCAGTTGCCTGCTCATTCTCTGCGCTGAGTTGCGCCTCAAGTTGGCGCAATCGTTCCAGCTCAGACTCAACCACCGATCGACGTCCATTGAGTGCTTCGACTTCTCGTTCAATCTGGGCTCGACGTTTCAAGAGGGTTTCGATCTGCTCTTCCTGATAGACGCGTTCGCGGATTCGCCGATCGCGTTGCAAGGCGGCATCGGCAATGGCCGCACGCGCCTGCGCCAACCCATCTTCGAGAGTCCGCGCGTTTTGGGTTGCCGCGCGGCCGGCTTCTTCTCGTTCCGAGAGTTCGGTCGCTAACCGTTGATCTTCTTCGGTGGCATTCGCCAATTGCGCCTGCGTTTCTTCCAGTAATGTCTTGAGGTTGATTTCTTCGGCAACATAAACGCGGCGCAGCAGTTCACGCAGTTCTTCGCGCTGGATTCGATAACGACGCGCCTTCGCCGCCTGGCGGCGGAGACTATTTACCTGTCGTTCGATTTCGGAGATGATGTCCGAGACGCGACTGAGGTTCGCGCGCGCTGATTCCAGACGCGCTTCAGCCGCGCGTTGTCGTACGCGAAACTTGGTGATGCCGGCTGCTTCTTCAATGATCGTACGACGATCCATCGGCTTCGCCGATAGAATCTGGCCGATTCGGCCCTGCTCGATGATCGCGTAATGGCCGCCCGACAAGCCGGTGCCGGAAAAGAGATCCTGAATATCGCGGAGACGACAAGGACGATCGTTCAGCAGGTACTCGCTTTCGCCGGAGCGATAAAGACGACGCGTGACTGAGATTGCTTCACCGGGCGCGAACTCAAGGGCGAGATTGCGCCGCCGCCAATGACGGTGATGATGGACCGCTTTTGGTTTTGATTCTTGGTCAGGCGATGAAGCGACCGGTTCGGGCGAATCATTGACTTTGTCTGTTTCAGAACCGGGAACAGTCGCGACCGGATCGGTGGATTGCTGATCGCTGATTGCTGATTGCTGACCCGGTTCTGAAACCGCTTCCACCTCTGCGAAAGTCGAAGAGTGCTCATCGATTTGTTCCAGAGTGGAATCGATGTCTTCGATGTCCGGTTCGTGTTCGACGGCTTCGTCGCGCTCCAGGTGCAGAACCACTTCGGACATTCCACTCGGCGGACGGTTGCGCGAGCCCTGAAAGATCACATCTTTCATCTCGCCGCCGCGCAAATGCTTCACGCGCTGTTCGCCCAGAACCCAGGCGATCGCGTCGGCCACGTTGCTCTTGCCGCAGCCGTTGGGTCCGACAATTCCAGTTATGCCGTCACCAGTAAAGATGAGGTCAGTATGATCCGCAAAGGACTTAAAGCCCGTGATTTCGAGACGTCTTAGCTTGAACATCGGCATCCGTCGTTTGATGCGGGGGGTGACGCCGAAGCTAGCATCAAAGTGCGACCTACGGGTAGTGCACTATAAAGGGACGCGAGCGACATGTCAACAAGAACTTGAACTTAGCCAATTTAACTCTTGGCAGCTGGCAAGGTTAACAGCTTGGGCTTCCGGGAAGGTTTGAGAGTTAAGACACGGCTTTTCTTTCCAGCATTAGATTTATCCCGCGCC
>QHXE01001093.1 GCA_003222835.1 Acidobacteriota bacterium
ACCGAAAAGTACCAAGACTGTCGATGAGACGATCTTGTTGAAGCGGCCAAGAAAGGGTGCAAAGCTGAAGGAAGAGGTGTGGCAGACTGAAGACGGCCAAGTTGTGAAGTACAGTCTCGCTTATATCAATCCTCGGATTTGCGGGCCGGACAATGGCCGAGTGCTTGGGTACGATAATAGCCACGATTACCACCATCGACATCTTAAGGGGAAGAGTGAGCCCGTCGAGTTTAATGGCTATGAAGCATTGGCTAGCCGGTTTCAGGAAGAGTTTCGAGAATTGGTAAGCGTCCGAGAATCACCAGGACGAGCGAGCGGCGAAGTGTGTCCGGTGCGGTTGGGAGTATTGGGATCAGGCTTGGGCGGACACCCAGTTGTGCGGTAGAAGCTCGGCAATCCGGGTAATCGGATGATCGGCGATGCGGGAGAGAATATCTTTGAGCCAGACGAAAGGATCAACTCCGACGCGCTGACAGGAAGCCACGAAACTCCGTAGCACCGCGGCGGTCTTGCCACCCTCATCGCTGCCAAAGAATACCCAGTTGTTGCGGCCCACTGCTATGCCGCGGATCGCGCGCTCGGTGGCGTTGTTGTCGATTTGGAGATCTCCGTCCTCGCAGTAGCGGTTTAGCGCGGTCCAGTTCTTCAGGGTGTAGCGTACCGCCCGCCCCTCCGGGCTCTTCGGCAATACCTCCACCTGGATCTCCAGCAAGTAGTTCCGCAATTTCTCCAGGATGGGCTGCGATTGGAGTTGGCGCAGCCGAAGCCGATCTTCCGCCGTCAACGGCCGCGCTTGCTTTTCCACCCGATAGAGCTGGGCAATCAGCAATAACGCCGGCCCCATTCGGGGCTGATCCGACTCCAACGCTTTGTGGAAGTAGCGCCGGGCGTGAGCCCAGCACCCGACCTCAATCAGTCCCCGCGCCGGGTCTCTGAAAAAGGCGTCATACCCGCCATAGGCATCCGCCTGTAAGTAACCGCGATATCCTTTGAGGAATTCTTCCGGCCCCGTGCGCTCCCGCGTCGCCGTGTAGTCATAGAGGATCACCGGGTGGGCCGCATCGCCGGAATACGGCCAGATG
Source organism: Acidobacteriota bacterium (assembly GCA_003222835.1). Next base: position 1,083 of record QHXE01001093.1, read on the forward strand.
CGTCCGGTGCGCGCGAACGGTAACTTTACATCCAGCACCTTCACGCTGGTGTCGTCGGTCCCAATCACCTTGGACTGGAACAAAACTTCCTTCATCGATCCATACAGCGGCTTCAGCAGATCGGCGCATTGCGCCAGCCAGCCGCCCATGGTCTTGCGAGAGATGTCCACGCCGTGACGCTCGAAGATCTTCTCTTGCCGGTGCAGGGGCAGATGATCCGCCGTCTTGGCCACAATCACCTGCGCCAGCAGGCTGGCCCCAGCCGTGCTCTTCTCAATCGGCTGCGACGGCTTGGTCGCCGTCTTAACAGTGCAGCCGCACGCGTATTTCTTGCAGATGTCCTCAATGACGGTCAGTTTGGCCGGGATGTATTCGTAGCGCTCGCTGGACTCTTCCCCGATGGGCCGCAGATCCTGCTGGCAGGCGGAGCAGTGTTTTTCCTTTTCTGCCAGATCGTGCACGATGCGCTCGCGCTTGAGATGCCTCGTCATCGGAGCCATCCGGCTTGGTCGGCTCCGCTTCCGCTTGCCGCGCCTGCCAGGCTGCCGCAAACAGGGCCAGTTGATCGGACGATAGTTGCTCGCTTTTACGGTTGCGTCTGGCATTCAATAGCTCGCGCAACAGGGACTCGATTTTGTTCCGCTCGGTGCACTCGCGATCCAGTTGCGCCATCAGGTCCAGCACCATTTGCTGTAGGACCTTGGGATTTTCCGGAAGATATTTCGGATCGAAGGCCACCAGTAAGTAATCAGTTTACCCGCACACTTACTTTTTGCCAAGAACAAAATGACACAACTCTGTTTTTTAATCGGACCGGCAATAACGCTTGCGGCGTGTAGCTTGCTTCAGGTCGATTCCGCTCAGCAGCGCCCCTAATTCTTGCGCCGTGATCTCCCGTTGGCGCTGTGCGGCGCTGTCGCCGAACGGCACCGCGTACGTGCCCTCCTCCAGTCGCTTGCTCCACATCGCGAAGCCGTCGCGGTCCCAATACAGGATCTTGATCCGATCTCTCCGACGGCTGGCGAACACAAACAAGTGTCCGGCGAAGGCATCCAACTCCAGGTGCTCGCGCACCAAGGCGTGCAGCCCGTCAAAACTCTTGCGCATGTCGCAGGCTGTCAGGCAAAGATACACCCGCACGCTGGCCGGCAGATGGATCACGGCCGCAAAACTTCCAGGACCGTCCGCAGCGTAGCGGCGTCCACTCCGGCGCCGATGCGCAGCCGCTCGCCGGTCGCCATGACCAGCTCCAGAGCCGCCTCCGTCGCCGGCTCCTGCCGTGCTACTCTTCTATCCACCAAAGCGAAACGTACCGGCTCTGTTTTCTGGAGCCGTTTGCGCCAGGCGTAGAAGGAGCCTTCTGTCAGCCCTTGTTCCTTGCAGAACTGCTTCACTGAGTTTCCGCTGCGCTGTTGCGCCGCGATTCGTTCGGCCCACTCGCCGGTTTTGGGGATAGCCGCCCTCTCCTCGATGATGGTGTCGGTCATGACACAACTATGCGGCACCTGCAGGCCCGTTAGGAAGAGGGGT
>QHXE01000327.1 GCA_003222835.1 Acidobacteriota bacterium
TAAAATCTGACAAGCTTGACCAGTGCATAATTTTCCTTTAGGCCACGGCTTCAGCCAGCCATGGCGCTTCACGTTCTCTCTCCCTGATGATGCAGCGCACCCGCACCAGCACTACGGCAATCGAATACATCCAGCAGGCGGCCAACAAGATCAGCATCGCCCACAACATCGACGGCGCCATCTTAAAGCTCCTCGCCGTGAACGTAGCGCCCTGATGCAAGGTGTTCCACCATTGAACTGAGAAATAGATGATCGGAACATTGATCAAACCGACCAGCGCCAGCACTGCGCCGGCACGATCGGCACGACGCGGATCGTCGATCGATGCTTGCAGCGAAATAAATCCGATATAAAGAAACATCAGGATCAGAGTGGAAGTCATTCGAGCATCCCAAACCCAATAGACTCCCCATGCCGGTTTGCCCCACAACGATCCGGTGACCAGCGAAATGAATGTAAAGACTGCTCCAGTCGTCGAAATCGCAGTTGCCATCATAGATCCCAGGCGCGCATTGAATGCCCAGCCAAGACCGGCATACACGGCCATCAGCATATATAAAAACATTCCCATCCACGCCGCCGGCACGTGAATGAAGATTATTCGGTAAGATTCACCCTGCTGAAAGTCAGTTGGTGCGACAAAAAACCCAACGTAGAGCCCAATGATGAAAAGCAGAACCGTCACGACGGTGAAAAACGGGATCATCTTGCCCGCCAGTGGGTAGAAGTTCGCAGGGGCTGCGTATTTATACCAATTAATTCTTCGTGTACTCATCGATTGATGTCCGACAAACTTCAGTTTGTCGCTGATTCTAAGGTGTTGACCATTCGCTCGAACGCGACAAACTGAAGTTTGTCGAACAATTCTTATTCCACAGATATCCTCAAGGCCGCGCTGGTTGCCAAAGGCGCGAACACCATCGCCAGAACCAACATCGCTCCCAGCAACAAAAGCCAGGGCTTCGTGCCGGTCCCGTTAACCGTGGCCTGAATCGCGCCAGTTCCAAAGATCAGCACGGGGATGTAGAGCGGCAACACCAGCAACGCAACCAACACATTCGCCGCGCGCAAACCCAACGTCAGCGCCGCGCCGATTGCTCCGACCAGGCTCAACACCGGCGTTCCCAGCAAGAGCGAGGCAACCACAATCAACAGACTATTCTCCGACAAACCGAACTGAAGTCCAAGTACCGGCGCGATGATTACCAGCGGCACTTCGGAAACCAGCCAATGCGCCAGGACCTTGGCGAGCACAACCAGATAAGCCGGTTGCGGAGTCAACAATAGTTGTTCGAGCGTTCCATCCTGGTAATCGTTTCCAAAGATCCTTCCGAGCGAAAGCATCGAAGCCAACAACGCAGCGACCCAAACGATGCCCGGCGCGATGGTCTGGAGCGTCTGTGGCTCAGGACCGATTCCTAATGGAAAAAGGCTGGTGACAATTATAAAGAAGAACAGGGTGCCCAGGACATCCGCGCGATGCCGCCAGGCTAGAATCAAATCTCGCCATAAGACCCAACCGAACATTAATTGAAGTGAATACGTGCTCACGAGGAAAACTCAACTCGCCTCTGGAAACGCAGATATCCCGTCGGTATTGTTCGATGGACCAAGTTGGATGCACTGAGTCCTCTCAGCCGATAAATTCAGATCTTGATGTGTCGCTACTATCGCGATGCCGTTGTTCTTCAAATGATCGCTGATGAACTGTGCGGACAGCTTGCTGGCTTCGTTGTCGAGTGAGGTCAAGACTTCGTCAAGGAGCCAAAGCCGGGCCCGCGAAGTTAGCAACCGGGCTAGCGCCAGACGCCTTCGTTGTCCGGCCGAAAGCGCCCGCGCCGGCAAATTTTGCTGGCGACTCAAGCCAATTCGTTCCAGCACGTCTCGTGCTTGCTGCTTACCCAGGGCATTTCCGGAAGTGCCACTGGCGATGCGAAGATTCTCAACCGCGCTAAGTTCATCTTTCACCGCATTTTGGTGAGCAAGATAAGCAACGTCGCGGAAATATTCTTCACCCAGCGATCGAATACTTTTTCCATTCCACCCAACCTGGCCCTCAGCCGGCGATGACAAGCCGCAGAGAATTCTTAGTAGACTCGTCTTGCCGCTGCCGTTCGGCCCACGTAGTTCAATCAATTCCCCGGCTCCGGCGGAAAAGCTCAAATCGCTGAACAGCCGCCGGTCTCCCCGGATGCACCCCAGCTTTAAGACTTCCAACATTGTCTGTGCTCAATAAGTAGGACCGATTCGAATGAACGAGCCAGATCCGCATTTGAAACGGCTTCGGATGATAGCCGACTTGGGGTGAGCTTGTCATGGAACGATAAAGCTGGATCTAGATCGGGCTCGTCGTTGATTACTTCTCAGGCGAGTACCAAGCGTACTTTGCTCCCGTCCAAAAAAGTATGCCGGATCTGCCACCCAGTGTTTGGCTTATGGCATCGCCCCTCAACGGCGGTAGATGGGCATTGCCCGCGCCGCTTCGCAAGTTCTTAAGTGACTGGACCACCATATTTGACCCTGCTCCGTTTCTTAACAGAAAGGTCTGGCGTGCCTCGTGATTGCGCCATCCTTGTTTACCGATACCATGAATTATTGCCAGCAGCGAGTCGCTCTTTTCGGCTCGTACCGGTTTCGGCGGCAATCCTTGTTCAGCCGCTTTAGTTCCCGGGATCGGAACACTTCTGGGATCTTCGAGCGTCCAATTGGCCAGTTCGTTATTGATTTCGGGTATGGAATTCTCACTGGGCCTGGTGGCTACGGCCAGGTCTTCTGAGCCGTCACCATTAAAATCGCCGACGAAGAATCCCGGGACTTGGTGCTCGTCCAAGGCGACCGCCTTATTGAAGACGCGCGCCATAGCATCGCGCACTTCGTCTGGTTTGGGCGGCGGACCTGGGGATTGGTTTGCTTCAATCGGCGTCGCGGTCGCTCGCGGAATCGGAGGAGTTCCTGGCGACGGGCTGTTGCTTGACACGGCACGCGGTTCAAGTTCCGGACTCTTTGTTTCATCCGCTGATTTGCCGCAGGCCAGCCCCAGGATCGCGCCGGCTAACATTAGGGCGCCGAGAAGCGACTGCGGTAATCGTTGACCTAGCATACGCACCGCCTTCTCTTTGGATTAGCGAGCCTTTCTTATTTTAAGTCTTGGCCGGGGATTTCGGCGAAACAACGAAGGTAAGTGAGGCCGGCGGAATTCAACACCGGCCCCACCCATGGTGTACCTAAGCGCGTCACAGGGAATTCAGAAAATCTATCAACTGGTTCTTTTGCGTCGTGCTTAAGTTGCGATAGCTGTTGATGACTCCGTTAGCTTCATTCGCGTGACGAAGAATGGCTTCGTTACGCGTGTAGTTTTCTCCGTCGTGCATCAACTCGTTGCGGGTGCGCACTCCCCAAAGCGGAGCGGTGCGCATCTTGTTCTTCATTGTCTGATCAAGCTGACCAGTATTGGGATCGATCACCTGAGCGATTCCATCGCCGCTGCCCACATCATGCAGCAGAAAATCGCTGTACGGGTGGATATTCTGGTTACCCAGCGCAGCCGGCACAGTAAAGGCGCCGCCGTTTATTAGCGTGCCGGCGGGCGCCGTGGTCAAGGTTGCCATGTGGCAGACGTCACAGCCTATCGAATGGAAAAGCGAGGCTCCGGCTTGTGCACTCGAGGTTGCGGCGAGCCGGGAATCTCGCGAAGGCGCTTTAGTCGCTCTCATGAACCGGGCAAAGGCGTCGATGTCGTTGTCCTTGTCTTCGCCGCAAATCACCTGCGGATTGCTTGTGCACGGCGTATTGTCAGGCACGTCATCGCATAGGGTTGTGACCTCCTGTAGATTAAACCGATTGGTTATGCCCATCTCATTCAGGTAAGCGCCTCCGGAAAAGGTTAGCAAACTGGCATCCTGACTCTTCCAGCCGAAGCGACCGACGCGGAGCGCCCCGTTGGCCTCAGCCACGGGTACGGTAGTAAGCTGACCCTTCATGCCGGTCGGCTGACCATTGGGAATATTCTGCAGCGTGGTGTTGGAAATACATTCCACGAAGCCAAGTCCAATAAGGTTGGTGGTCATTCGCCGAGTGCGAACAGTCTCAGCACCCGGCACGCGCTCCTGCGCCTGTTCGTTCGGGTGATTGTAGATGATGGCGTGCGTAACTAGATCGGTTATCACGCCAGGACAGGTTGCCCGCTGATTGATGAGCGATCTGTTGGCGATGGTTACCCCAGTCAAGCCGCCGCCATCATTGATAG
>QHXE01000447.1 GCA_003222835.1 Acidobacteriota bacterium
CATAGCTCTGTTTATTTTCACGATGGCGTCGTTAGCCTTTGCTCGCGAAGCAAGGCTCGTGCGTTATCCCAGCTACAACAACGGCCGCATCGCCTTCACGTATCTCGGCGATATCTGGACGGCTGATGAAAACGGCCAGAACGTGCAGCGCTTGACGGTGAACAAAGCGCGCGACGCCTATCCCAAGTTCTCGCCGGACGGCAAGTGGATCGCTTTTTCGAGCGACCGCAACGGGAATTTAGATGTGTTCATCATCTCTTCCACGGGCGGCACGGCGAAGCAGTTAACTTCTCATTCGGCGGATGACGTGGTGTTGGGCTGGGCGCCCGATGGGCGCGGCGTTTTGTTCAGTAGCCAGCGCGGCGAAGATTTCATGGCACAGCTCTACGTAGTGAGCGTTGGCGGCGGCATGCCTTGGAAAGCGGGACCGGACATGGGCAGTTCGGCGAGCTTCTCTCCCGATGGCAAGCGCATCGCATATAACCCAAAGGGCCAGGTTTACTGGCGTAAATACTATCGCGGCGCATACCAGACCGATGTCTGGATCGAAGATATCTCGGCGAAGAAGTTCACGCAGTTGACGGATTTCGATGGTTTGGATTCGTGGCCGATGTGGAGCCATGACGGCGATATATATTTCGTCAGCGATCGCGACGGCGGTGGCTTGACCAACATCTGGCGCATCTCGGAAAACGGCGGCAAGGCTGAGCGCGTGACTGGATTCAAGAGCGGCGACGTGCGCTTTCCGTCGGTTAGTTCAGACGGCCGCACGATCGTGTTCGAGCATGACTTTGGAATTTGGAAGCTCGACATCGCCAGCAAGAAGGTCACCCCAATTCATCTCGATATCAATGCCGAGACGGAAGAGAACGACACGGAAATGCGGGCGTTCAATTCCGAGGCTGACGATTATGATCTCGCGCCAAATTCACGCCGCATCGTCGTCTCGGTCCACGGCGAGATTTTCACGGTGCCGGTTGAAGAAGGCGATGCCAGACAGATCACCGACAGTTCAGCGCGCGATCGCGCCGTTAACTATTCCCCCGATGGCAAGTGGCTTTCTTTTATTTCGGATCGCAGCGGACGGGAAGAGCTTTACGTGACAGCGATCGATGGCTCAGGTGAAGCGCAGAAGCTCACGGACATCGACGCGCTGAAGTTTGGCTATAACTGGTCGCCTGATTCGAAAGAGATTGCTTTCACTTCTTCCGACAGCAAACTGCGCAAGGTGAGTGTCGCCGGCAAGCAGATCGTCGAACTTGATGCGTCTCGGTACGGCAACATCTCGACGCCCGAATGGTCGCCTGATGGCAAATGGCTGGCTTTTTCAAAGGCGGACGCAAGCCGCACCACCGACGTTTATCTACTCGCTGCCAGCGGCGAAGACAAGCAGGCGCACAAGATCACGTTTGATTCTTACGATGAGCGCAGTCCGCGATTTGCTCCCGACGGCCGCAAACTATTCTTCATCCGCGCCGAAACAACGGGCGGCGGTGGCGGAGGTTTCGGCAACGCCTCGGTCCAGATTCATTCAGTCGGTTTAGAACGCCTGGAACGCGATCCCGACGATCCCGAAGAGCGCCCTGAGGCCGAAAGCGCGCAACCGCCAGTTGGAGAGGGCGGCGAAGGCGCCGGCGCGCCGCGTCGTCCGATGAATCGGCCGCCGCATGAAACGAAAGTTGACTGGGCGGGTATGAAGCATCGCACGCGGCAAGTTACGCGCATGCCGTTTCCGATTTCAAACTTCACCATCGCCCCCGACAGTCGCACGATTGTTTTTGTGACTTCCGAGCCCTCCGCGACCGCGCCTACGCCCGTGGTTTATTCAATACAGGAAGATGGAAAGCGATTGACCCGCATCACCGCCGGGGGTCCACCGCAAGCAGAAGGAGAGGGTGGTGGCGGATTTGGCTTTGGCGGAGGCATCTCCGATTTAAGCATCTCACGCGACGGTCGCACGCTATTTTTTAAAGAACGCGATGGAATTTATTCAGTGCCCATCGGTACAGGCGCTGCTACTGCAGGCACAGGCGCTGCTACTGCGGGCGCAACTGCAACCGCGGGTGCTGGTCGTGGCGCGGTTGGCGGAGGCGAAGGCGCGCGTCGTCGTATCAGCTTCAATGTACGCGTGAAAATTAGTCGCCCGGCTGAATGGGCGGAGATGTTTGGCGACGCCTGGCGCACGATGAAATATCGTTTCTACGATCCCGCGATGCACGGAATGGATTGGGACGCGGCGAAAGCGAAGTACGAGCCGTTGGTCCAGGATGTCGGCGATCGGCAAGAGCTGCTCAATATTATTAACGAGATGATCGGTGAGCTGAATGCTTCGCACACGGGCGCCGCGCCGCCTCCGGGTGGACGATTTGCAGGGGGCGTTTCGACCGGCAATCTCGGGATCGAACTCGAACCCGACTCGGCCGCGGGACGTTATCGTGTGGCCTACGTTTATGAAGACGGACCAGCGGACAAAGATTGGGTGAAAGTCAAAGTTGGCGATTACTTAATCGCGATTGGCGGCAAGCAGGTGAAAGCCGGCGACGAGTACTGGCAACTACTCAACGACCGTCTCAATCGCAAAGTCGAAGTTACCTTCAATAGCAAACCGAGCGGCGAAGGAGCGTGGAAGACTCGCATCGAAACAATCAATTCCAACGCTTATTCAAATCTGCGTTACGAGCGCTGGGTGAAAGAGCGGCGGCAGAAAGTCGCTGAACTTTCGCAAGGGCGGGTTGGCTATATTCACATTCGCGCGATGGACCAACCCAGCCTGCGGAAATTCGAAAAAGAGATTCGCGAGTTTCGCAACAAGGACGCGATGATCATCGACGAACGCTGGAACGGCGGCGGCAACATCGAACAAGAGCTGCTCGGAATTCTCGTGCAGCGCGAATATCAAATCTGGCAGCCGCGCGGAACGGAAGCTTCCGGCCGTCCCTTCGCCGGCTACTTTGGACCGAAAGTCGTCTTGCAGAATTGGCGCTCTGCTTCGAATGCTGAAATGTTCCCGGCCGGCTTCCGCGCTCTGGGTTTAGGCAAAGTAGTGGGCACGCCCACGATGGGCGCTGTGATCGGCACTGGTAGTTATTCGCTGATTGATGGCTCGACCGTGCGCACGCCCGGCGTCGGCGTCTATCTCGCGGATCCGAAGAAGACCAACATGGAAAACTATGGTGTGCAACCCGATCTCCGGGTGGACAATTCGCCGGAAGACAATCTCGCGGGACGCGACCGTCAGTTGGAATCCGCCGTTGACGAGTTGTTGAAGCAGTTGGGCGCGGCTAAGAGAAATATCGCGAGTAAGGAACAACAGTAAGCGTCTCTGCTCGCCGTCTGGCTTTGCGGAGGTGGGATTTTAACGCAGAGGGCGCAGAGGTTTTCGCAGAGGAACGCAAAGGTTTTCCTCCGCGACCTCTGGGAGAAACCTGAGCCCTCTGCGTTAGATCTTTAGCCGATAAGTTGAGTTCTCAGGCTTGAATTCTTCACGCCTAATCTCATACTGAATCACTTCGATGCTGTAGTAGCTCGTGTGCATTTCGTAATGCATCCCGAGCTTTTCCATCACATGAATTGACGCTGCGTTTTTTGGCTTCGCAACCGCGACGATGCGATCGAAGGAACGCTCTTCGAATCCAAACCTGAGGCTGGCGCGCGCCAACTCGGTCGCCAGTCCTTTCCCCCATTGAGCCGTGGCGAAATGATAGACAACTTCCG
>QHXE01000448.1 GCA_003222835.1 Acidobacteriota bacterium
GCGATCGACGGCGGCCCAACGTCCAAAGCCATGTGTCGCCCAGTGTTTGATAATGCTCTGCAAGGCCTTGTCAGTTTCCTCTCTGTCAACTGTGTTGCCCTCGCCCACGTATCTCATGACTTCCGGGTCGCTGAACAAGCCGGCGAGGTTATCCAAATCCTCGCGACGAAACATTCGCAGCAATAGTCTTTCGGTTTGAATCTCAGGCATAAGAAACGACGCTTTGGCTCAATGGCCCCAAGTCAGAAAAATTCCCAG
>QHXE01000449.1 GCA_003222835.1 Acidobacteriota bacterium
ACCGCCGCCCAGAAGAGCGCGGTCACCGGCGGAATTTTCAAGAAATTGGCGATCGCTCCGACCAACGTAGACACCGCGATAATCGCATAGAACCGGGTCGCGCCGCGAAGTTTTTCGCTGAGGCCAGACTTCCACTTGAAGGTTTCACAGAGCGCATAAGCACTCGAAGACGTAAGTACGGGCACCGCCAGGACACCGGAACCGATCAGTCCCAGGGCAAATAAAATGCTCGCAACGCCG
>QHXE01000450.1:0-4653 GCA_003222835.1 Acidobacteriota bacterium
TTTCAATTTTCGTATTGCCGCTCGTATGCAGCGTGGCTGCCGACGCCAGAATCACAAAGTAGAAAACCAGGCTGGCGAAGACCATTCCCACGTCGATATCGATCTCGGCAAATTTCAACTCTTTGTCGGATGCGCCTTCGCGCTGCGCCAGCGTAACGCGGCCCATCTGTAATTCTTCTTCGACTTCCTGGCTCGCCTGCCAGAAAAAAAGGTAAGGGGTTATCGTCGTTCCCAGGATCGCCAACAGCGTCGTCATATATTGGTTATCGAAACGAAGCGTCGGGATGAAGGTCGCTTTCAGAACTTCGCCCCAATGTGGCTTCGCCAGAAAGGCGGCAATTATGTATGCAAAAAGAGTCAGGGTCAGCCATTTAAAAGTGCGTACGATAAATGAATAGGATCCCCAGACTTGCAGCGCCACGATCCCGACGGCAATGAGTGGGACCAGCAGGATTGTGGGGATCGGAATTAGCAAATTGATCGCTGCGGCAATCGCGCCGATGTCGACGCCGGCAGTAATCGTGTTAGCAATCAAAAGCAAAGAGATGGCCGAGTAGACTAACCAACTCGGATAATGTTTGCGCAGCGCCCCGGCCAGACCCATACCGCTGACCATCCCGATCTTGGCGCAGATGAATTGGACTGCCGCCATCATCGGCAAAGTCAGGATCGCCGTCCATAACATGGCGAACCCCAGCGACGCGCCCGCGGTCGTGTAGGTTCCAATTCCCGACGGGTCGTCATCCGAAGCCCCGGTGATCAAGCCCGGCCCGAGAAGCATCAGGAAGCGTTTGATGGGATTCCGCTCGCGCTCGACTCTCGACTCGAGCGCTTCTTCAGACCCCGAACTGCGACGATCGGACGTTTGCTTTCTCTCCTTTTGGTAAGTGAACGACGCTTAGCATATCAGGCTCCCGCTCCCGTTGGGAGAGGATTAGGGGTGAGGGCTCACTGCAAGCGAACCATCCAGTTAAGTTTCCTTCCCGGCTGGTTGGAAACCTGGGAATAAAAAGAGGTAGTTTCGTTAATTTAATCTCTCTTAGCTATGCCCTTACCCCAGCCCTTTTCCAAGCGGAGAGGGAGTTATCTACAAATTCCTGGCACTCTGACCATCGTCATTTGAGCTTTTCCAAAGAGGGCCAAAGATGTTAATCTCACCGCCTTAGTCAAGCCGAATTTACGGGAGGAGCGCATGGATCGTGACGCGGCCACAACTGATCGATTGCGAAATCTGATTTCGAGGATTGAGTCGTTAACCGAAAAGGGCGAGCTGCATTGGGAAAGGCAGTTTGGTTCGGCGCACAGATTCGCGCGCTGGAATAACAACCTTCTGATTCTGGGACCGGCAGAGCCTTTGAGCGACACCAGCGTGCCGCGTTATTTAATGATCACGCCTTTCGACTCTCCCGATTGCATCGAGATCAATTCTGATGACGCCGAACTCGGCGCGGATGTGACACACCTGGCGGACGATGTCGAGAAGGCCAGCAAGGACCAGGAACCTGTCGATCCATTTGCCATCACCGATGAAATCCTGCAACGACTAACTTAGTCAGAGGTTTCGCCTTTAATCCAGATCGCTATCGCCAACGGAGAAAACATTTATGCCGACTGACCCAACCCAACTGAGTGACGAAGCGCAGAGCCTGGCGCGGGTCCCTCTTTTCAAACGGCTTGAGCCGCATGAGCTGGAAAAGCTTGCGGAGGAGATCGATCAGGTCGATTACAAGGCAGGCGAGATAATCTTTAACGAGCACGATCATGGTGACGCGCTTTATGTTGTCGAAGAAGGCTCAGTCCGCATCTGGGTAACCGATGAAGACTTGAACGAGGTCACATTGGCAGAGTTGCAGCCCGGCCAGTTTTTTGGCGAGCTGGCCGTGCTCGATCGCGGAGAGCGCTCGAGCAGTGCCACCGCCATCACCGACGCACACCTTCATCGCTTGAGCAGTGACGATTTTCAAAAGTTCCTTACAGAACACGCTGATTGCGCCATCGACGTCATTTGCGAAATCGGCGCGCGCATGCGCCAGACCAATCTGCTGGTGTCGCAGCGAGTGTCCCGCAACATCAACCGCGAGATGGAAGAGAAATCGACTATCGGTCAGCGGATCGCCGACAAGGTTGCATCGTTTGGCGGTTCGTGGACATTCATCATTATTTACCTGAGCTTCCTAATCGCCTGGATGGCTTTCAACACGTTCGTGCTGATTCATTATGGCCGTGGCGAGGGCGGAGCGCAGTTCGATCCATATCCTTACATTCTTCTCAACCTGATGCTATCGATGACGGCCGCCCTTCAGGCCCCGATCATTATGATGTCGCAGAACCGTGCGGCGGAAAAAGATCGCCTCGCCGCTGAGCAGGATTTCAAAGTCAATCTCAAAAGTGAGTTGATGCTGGAAGAATTAATCCGCAAGCAGAGATACCGCGACGCACAAATGGAGCAACTCAACGAGGCGCTGGCGGCTTTGCAGGGAACGGAGAAGAAATAATGGCGTTTCGGAGTACCGACTTTAGTCGGTTCTTCGTTTGGACCGCTATCCAGGTGATTCTCGCGAAAAGCCCAACTGAGGTTGGTACTCTAACACTCGCTTACGGAGACTTGCGAGGATTCGTCGCGGGCTGTCGGGCATTGTTGTTTGCAGGTGAAGTAGTCGTCTTGGTCGCCGGACGCGAAACCGTTGCGCCTTCCCTTGGGGCTGTCCTGCCGGATCGTGTTAAGGCGATCCGTTTGTCACTTCCTGATGGCTGATCCACTACCACTTTGATCTGGCGATACGTTCCGTCGTGGGCTTTGTTGGTCGGATCGTAGCTAAGCACGTATTGAGTACGCAGGTCACGCACAATCTCGTTGGCGACTTGTGGTAATTCAGCGATCGACTGTGGAAAAAATGCCCGGCCGCCGGTTTCACTGGCAATCCTGTTAATGAGGTTGACTGCTTTGTCTCGGGGGCTCTTGCGGATAAAACCTTTGTCACTGTCCAGCTCATTCACAAATCCAATCAGGTAAATCTGTACGTCCTCTTCGCGTAGCCGCTTGAAAAGTTCTGTTTCCGGATAGTAGCTGGCGCGATCTTCGCCGTCGGTCACCACGATTAAGGCGCGCCGGCGACGATCGTCGTCCCCACCTTTCTTGTATTCGGCGACGTGTTCAGCGGCGAGATAGACGCCGTCAATCACCGCGGTTTGGCCGCCTTCAATATACAGGCTGTCCAGACCGTCCAGCAGCATGTCTTTATTGGCAGTAAAGTCCTGAACGGTTTCGATCTTGTCGCTGCTGATAAAGCGCTCGATAAAGGTTTCGTCGCCGCGCTTGTTGCTGTTGAGAATTGTCTTAGCGGCGTCGAGTATTTGGGTGAATATGGGCCGCGTCGACCCCGATGTATCGATGGCCATCCCGTAAATTACCGGGACCTCTTGCTGAGTGAAGAAAAATACCGGCTGCGAGACGCCATCTTCCAAAACTTTGAAATCGCCCTGGCGCAAATTGCCAATCGGGTGATTGTTGCGGTCGATAACGCGAACATTAAGCGTGACCAGTTCGGTATCGATCTTCAACGTCGAGTTTTCGTCGATCTCGGCCGTCTTTGGATCGGGCGGCTTTTGTTTCAGAACAGGCGGCGGTGGCGGAGCGCCCAGTTGCGGAGCGATGCGCCGGCCCGGCAAAGACGGCGCTGGCGTCTGAGTCGGCTGCGAGACTTGGGGCGTCGGTGATGGGACGTCAGTTGCAGTTCCTGTCGTGCGCGGACGCGAATCAACGGGTTGTTGCGCGCTACTGGCCCCCGCGATCATGAAAGAAAGCACCGCGCTCATGCTGATGAAGAGCACTAGGGTGCCGAGACGCGCGCGGAAAAACCGAAAAATGCGAAATCTCATTACTAATTAAACCCTCTGTTAAGAAACGGCTAATGTCAAACTATTTTCGATGTCGGGGAGAGCGGGACGGCTCGGATGAATTTCAGAAGCCCTCGACGCATGCTAATGATGCCGAAAAGGTCAGCTCGCGTTGCCGAACGACATACAATCCTCATTTTTCCCTCTCCCGCTGGGAGAGGGTAAGGGTGAGGGCCTAGTTGACGTGCGCGATTCGCAGTTACTAGCTTTCGCCCCTCACCCCAACCCTCTCCCAAGAGGAGAGGGAGAGTTTCACTTCGGATTTGCGATCGCGAAATAACCTTCTTTACTGCGGACGAACAAACGCGGCAAGCCACGTGGCGGAGCTACTTTTACTTTGATGTGATGCCATTTGCCGTCATTCTTAAAGTCTGGCGGACGATAGCCGATTGAATACTGGTGACGCAGCTCCAGCGCGATTTGCTCAAAGATGTCGTCCATCTCAGGCGCCGAGCGCGGATAGAAAGCCTTGCCGCCGGAAACGCTGGCCAACTCATCCATGATGCCCTGACCTTCCATGCCCAGCGAGCTGCCCACATCGCTGCCGCCGAGAATCCCAACGGCGTAAAGCACTACGTCTGATTCTTTCAGCACGCGGCGCAACTCATTGAAAGTATACCGCGAGTTGTTATCCTGACCGTCGCTGATCAAAAGCAGCGCCCGCTTCGGGTGCGTCCCGCGCTGAACCCGTTCGACCCCGAGATAACAGGCGTCGTACAACGCAGTGTTGTTCTTCGTCTGGACGAAAGTCAATTT
>QHXE01000450.1:4793-9835 GCA_003222835.1 Acidobacteriota bacterium
ATCTTCATCGCTGAAGAAAGTAATCTCCTGCGGCTGTTTCTCGTCTAAGATCGTGAATGCGTTCTTGCCGAGACCCGAAACAAACCGACCGTAGATGTCCGTCACCGTCACGTTAAAAGTGATTAAGTCCGTGTTGATGATGAGCTGTTGCCGCTCGTCGACTTCGGTCCCGGGCTTTTGCTTATCGCCGGACGATTCGGTTGGCGCGAGCAACTTTTGCGGAGACTTATCCGCCGGTGTTTGCGCGGGCGCCGGTTCGACCTTGAGCAGTTCTTTTTCGGGAGGCGGAGGAGGCTTCTGGCCGGGCTTTTCCTGCGCTCTTGAATTCTGTATAGCGAAGAACGTCGCAACCAGAATCAAGCTAATGACAAGTGCGACCGACGCGGCGTGACGACGCGATTCCATTGATTCCCCCTGTCTTTGGCGATGCACCTTGGTCTGAGATCCGCGCGCTCGAATTTTGCACGATTCCTGTATGCACAGTTTGAATGCGAGTCGCGGATAGATCGAAGATCGAAAAGTTTTCGCCTTCACTAATTCACGCGAATCTGCGCCAAAACCCTCTAATGAGTGACCGACGCAGCTTTCACTTTCGGAAAAGATTACTCGGGGAGACGCTGCGCAACGCCAAAGCAGTCCGGGCCTGTGAACGCATTGTAGGACAGGCAAGCCTTGGGCGCAAGAAATAACTCGCTCGGGTGACCTCTTAATTTGGCCTTGCGCCTTTCGATCTTCGTTTCTGAGCGGCTTTGCGTGAAATGCATTTAGGCCAGGGCTTCGGGCTTCGGTCCAAGGAAGGACTGAAGAACAAAAACCTATAGCCGCCGCTTAATTCTTTCCGCCGTCTTTGCCCCAATGCCGTCAACCATTTCCAGTCCGCCGCCTTCGGCAAACTTGCGCAGGTCGTCCAGCGAAGCAATTCTGAATTTCTGATGCAACATCGCAGCGGTTTTTGGGCCGACCCCGGGCAGTTCGAGCAAATCAAGAACAGTTTCCGGAGTCTCGGCAGTCATCCTTTCCCAGGCATCGAAGGTCCCGCGATCAAGCAGTTCGACGATCTTACCCGCGATTGCTTTGCCCACTCCCGGGATTTCTTGTAATCCCGCAGTGCCGTCTTTATCGACAATTTCTTTCATCGGCGTCGGCCAGGTTTCGATCGCTTCGGCAGCCATGCGGTACGAGCGAGTGCGAAACGTGTCCTCGCCGCGGACTTCCATTAGCGAAGCCATGCGATTGAAGTGACGAGCGATTTCTTCGTTATCCATTTGCTCGGTTAATGGTAAAGCGCGAATCGTGAATGATAAATTGCAGGCCGCACGGCTGATCTGGCAAGCGATCAAAAAGGGTACCCAACGCCGAACGCAAACTAAACGTTCTTACTTCCCGCCAACCAGATTCTGTCGCTAGTTTTGCGTCCGTGCAAATACCAACGCGTACTTTCTCCCTGGAACAGGCCGTTCAGGCCGCAGCTTTTCTCTGGTCCCCCGGCATCGCACGCGTCAGCAACTTTCGCACTTCATCGTCGGTAGTTTGCTCAAAGTTTTCGTACCACAAGCCGACGGCTTGGAAAGGTTCGGGCGTGAGGGCGCACACGACATCAACTTCATCTTTGAACGAGTCGCAGGTCTCACGAGCCCCCACCGGCGCGGCGACGACGATTTGCTTCGGCTCTTTTTGCCGTAGCGCCTTGACGGCAGCTCGCATCGTTGAGCCGGTGGCCAATCCGTCATCGACGACAATCACGACGCGGTCTCGCACATCGACAGGCGGACGTGCGCCGCGATAGAGCCGTTCGCGTCGCTCAAGTTCGCGCAATTCATCAGCCGCCACTCGATCTATCTCTTCATCCGGAATTCTTATGTACGACAACACGTCATGATTTAGTACCCGCACGCCGCCGCTGGCAATCGCGCCCATCGCTAACTCTTCATGGCCCGGAACGCCGAGCTTTCGCACCGTAAAGACATCGAGCTGCGCACGCAGTTTCTGCGCAACCTCGTAAGCCACCGGAATGCCTCCGCGCGGTAACCCCAGCACAATAACGTCGCGACGAGCGGCGTAATCGGTCAGTCTCTCCGCGAGGAACCGCCCGGCTTCGCTCCGGTCTTTAAAAATCTTTTCGAACATAATTGTCATTGTGCGCGTACCTCATTGCTTTTGAGCGTCTGGAAATGATTCGCAAGCCGTTGATTCAATATTTACAATGCATTGATTGTGCCACTTGATGTGCGTTGAATTAACGCGGAATCCGCGCGTGTCCTTAAGAAATACTCGTGAACTTCTCTCAGGAGTGAGCACGGTCACTCACCCAAGAGTGCTGTTGGTGTACAATTCTGCCGGCGCAGAAAGGATAGAATCTTCCGAGGTCACAATACGCGATGCAGGAAGAACAACCGGCCAAAAACGCTCGCATTGAAACGGATTCGATGGGCGAGGTTGAAGTGCCCGCTGATAAGTACTGGGGCGCGCAGACGCAGCGCTCCCTGCTTCATTTCAATATCGGCTATGACGTGATGCCGCGCGAGATGATTCGCGCGTTTGGCGTGCTCAAGAAAGCGTGTGTGCTGGTAAATCACGATCTGGGCAAGCTATCGGACGACAAGCTGAAGCTTATCGTACAGGCGTGCGATGAAGTGATCGAAGGCAAGCTCGATGAACATTTTCCTTTGCGGGTCTGGCAGACTGGCAGCGGCACGCAGACCAACATGAACGCAAATGAAGTGATTTCGAATCGCGCGATCGAGTTGGCGGGCGGCGTATTGGGAAGCAAGAAGCCGATTCATCCCAACGACGACGTGAATATGTCGCAGTCGTCGAACGACACATTTCCCACCGCCATGCACATCGCCGCCGCCGAGGAGATGAACAAGCTGATTCCGGAAGTGCGGAAAGTGCACAAGGCGATTGCGGCGAAGGCTGAAGAGTTCAAAGATGTCGTTAAGATTGGCCGCACGCATTTGCAGGACGCGACGCCTTTGACAGTCGGCCAGGAGATGTCAGGTTGGGCAAGTTTGCTTGAGCGCGATATCGATCGGATGAAAGAAACTCTGCCCGGACTCTACGATCTCGCAATTGGCGGCACCGCTGTCGGCACCGGCTTGAATGCGCACGCTGAATTTGGCGAGCGGGCGGCGAAAAGGATTTCCGAGCTGACCGGACTTCCGTTTAAATCCCATCCAAACAAATTCGCGGCCTTGTCGGCGCATGATGAAATCGTTTTCACGAGTGGTGCTTTGAAGACCCTCGCCGCCTCGCTGATGAAAATCGCCAACGACATACGCTGGCTGGCTTCGGGGCCGCGCTGTGGCCTAGGCGAATTGATAATCCCGGAGAACGAACCCGGCTCGTCGATCATGCCCGGCAAAGTCAATCCCACGCAGAGCGAAGCTATGACAATGGTCGCAGTGCAAGTGATGGGCAACGATGCGGCGATTGGCTTCGCGGGCTCGCAAGGCAACTTTGAATTGAACGTTTTTAAGCCGGTAATGATTCACAACCTGCTGCACTCGATTCGTCTGATTCATGACGCGTGTCACGGGTTCGTCGAATACTGCATCGCCGGCCTGGGCGTTAATCGCGAACAGATCGAGCACCACTTGCGGGATTCGCTCATGCTGGTGACCGCTTTGAATCCGCACATCGGTTACGACAACTCGGCAAAGATCGCCAAGAACGCGCATAAGAAAGGCATCTCGCTGCGTGAGTCGGCGATCGAATTGGGTTTGTTGGCGGGCGAGAAGTTCGATGAATTGGTGAAGCCCGAAGAGATGACGCATCCTTAGTCGCAAATTAGCGCTGCCAGTCCTTCAACTCGTCGACCACTCGCAAAACTTCGGCTCGCTTCTTCTCAAACACCGCAAACGTGGCGATGATCAGCGCGCCCGTAACGATGCCCGCGACGTACCAAAGCCAGGTCCAGCCAAAGTTTACTGACGCGTAATTGATCATGGTCCCGATCGCCAGCACGAGAAAGGTCGAACCCAGCAACAGAAACGCCCGGATGCGAAAGATCATTCCGGCAAACACTCCCGCGACCGATAAACCGGCCAGAATCAAAGGCAGCCAAGGCGAATGCGCGACACCGTTCATGAAAATGTCGGCGGTCGAAGAAACGTAGATCACCGCCAGCGCCAAGTAGCGAACCGCGGTCATCTGCGCGTCCGAAAAATCTTTGCGATTCAGGTGCGCGGCAATCAGCACTGAAATCGCCATCGGGATTAGCCACAATTGCGGATGTTGCCAAAATTGATAATCGGTTGTGTGATGCAGCAGGTACCACAAGCCGCCGTTGCCTGCCAAAGCGGCCAACAATCCAAACAAAAACGAGCGCCTGAGGATCGAAAGCAAGCCGTATAGTCCGCCGACGACAAACAGCAACAGCGAATAATCAATCTGCGACGCCGCGATCCAGAAACCCAACACCGGCAGCAAAGGCAACAACGCTCCGGTGCGTTCAATCGGCTTGGCCAGCACCATTACTTCACGGCGACGCAGCAGCTCGCTGATCGTTACACCAATGTAAGCTATCCCAACGATAACCAGAGGCCAGTAGCGTTCGAAGAATCCGGTGAACAGCCACGGCATTGTGAGACGAATATGCATGAACAGCAAAGCAAGCAAAGCCTCGGCGACGTAAACGTAGCGATGGCGACGATGTTCGGAGAGACTGAGTGGATCGTGTTTGGGTGAAAGCGCAAAGAGGACGCAGACAGTCGTGGCACACGCGAGTGTAATGGCCACCGTCATCAACGCGAGTGGTTTGATCCGCACGGCGCCAAACTCGATCTGATAATAGACTTCGGTGCAAAGCACGAAACCGAGGGAGATGGTGCCGGCGATAGTCATTGCGGGAACGCAATCGCGAAAGGCCTTAGTCCAGTCGGGTTCGCGTTCGAGCAACTTATCAAGCTCGGCGCCAAACAATGCGACCGCAGCGAACATTATGGTCATTAAGATGACGGCGCGATTCAACCATGTGCCGCTTGCCCCCGGCGTCAATGCGGACCAGCCCAGGAAAACGGCACCCAGCAACAACATTGAAA
>QHXE01000451.1 GCA_003222835.1 Acidobacteriota bacterium
TGTACGGAAGGTTCCCGGTGTTACAGCGGCAGCCTTCACCAGTCAATTGCCGTTGAGCGGCGACGACGACGAATACGGGGCGCGCTTCGAAGGCGACGATCCCAATCTCGGTTACAACGTCTTTCGTTACGCTATAAGTCCGGGTTACTTCGAAACGATCGGCATCCCGCTGCGCCGCGGTCGTCTTATTAATGAACATGACAGCGCGGATGCTCCACAAGTCGTCTTGATCAGCGAGTCGTTAGCGAAACGCAAGTTCGGTGATCGCGATCCCATCGGCCAGCGCCTCCACGTAGGACCCACCGACAGACCCTGGTACACAGTCATCGGTGTAGTTGGCGACGTCAAGCAGGTTTCGCTCGCAGTGAATCAACCCGACTCAGTGTATATCCCGACGAGTCAATCATGGTCTGTGGAGAGCGTGCAATCTCTTGTCGTCCGCGCGCACGCGAGTTTGGCCGGGTTGACTCCCACGATTAAACAAGCGATTTGGTCGGTCGATAAGGATCAACCGATCGCGCGAGTCGCAACGATGGATGCATTGCTTGCGACCTCTGCAGGCGAGCGGCGTTTCGCGCTGATCCTGTTCGAATCGTTTGGACTCGTCGCGCTCGTGCTCGCGGCAACCGGCATTTACGGAGTGCTCGCGGGCAGTGTCGCCGAACGCACGCGCGAGATAGGAATAAGGTTGGCCCTGGGGGCACAAACATCAAATGTGCTTCACCTGATCTTCAGACAAGGTTTGATACTAGTGCTCAGCGGCGTCGGCTTTGGATTGTTGGCCGCGTGGGCACTGGCCCGCTTGCTAACCAAGCTTCTTTTTGGAGTGACCGCAACCGATCCCTGGGCCTTCGGGAGTGTGACTGTGTTGTTGATCGTTGTGGCGCTGCTCGCTTGTTGGTTGCCCGCGCGCCGCGCGACGAAGGTCGATCCGCTGGTGGCGCTGAGATACGAATAAGGAAGCGAAACTATGGAACCACTAGTCAAGGACATCCAATACGGTTTTCGCAGTCTCGTGAAGCGGCCGAGTTACACTGCGATTGCTTTGATCACGCTCGCGCTGGGTATTGGAGCCAACTCCGCCATCTTTAGTGTCGTAAACAGCGTCTTGCTGCGTCCGCTCGCTTATCGAGACTCAGATCGGCTGGTGTTGATTTGGGGGAACTTCTCAAAGCTGAACATCGAACGATTGACTGCCAAGGCCGCCGAGTACGAAGACTACCGGACGCAACATCAGATCTTCGATCAGGTCGCCGCCTTCAACAATCAGAGTCTTAACCTGACCTCAGTCGATCAAGCCGAACGTATCGTGGGCGCGCGCGTGACGGCGAATCTGTTTTCGATGCTGGGTGCGCAGACGGAGCTGGGCAGAAGCATCGCCACCGATGAAGCGGAAGCCGGGCACAACATGGTGGTTGTGCTGAGCTATGGATTTTGGCAGCGCCACTTCGGCGGCGAAGCAACCGCTGTAGGCCAGCGTCTCAAGCTGAACGATCAAGACTACACGGTTATCGGAGTGATGCCGGCCGGTTTTCAATTCCCACACGCGAGTCTTCCTTTTGCGCAACCTGCCGAGGTTTGGATTCCTCTCGCTTATTCTTCCGAGCAAGTTGCCCAGCGCCAGGGACCTTACTATCTGAATGTTCTTGCTCATCTGAAGCCTGGAATCACGCTCTCGCAGACGCGGACTCAAATGAACACGCTCGGTCAAATGTTTGAAAAAGAATATCGCGGCTATCGCGGTCCGAACGGCGAGGATGGTGGCTGGCGAATCACGATAGCGCCTTTGCAGGAAGAGGCCGTTGGAAACAGTCGCACTGCATTGCTGATTCTATTTGGCGCGGTCGGTTTAGTCTTGCTCATCGCCTGCGCGAATGTCGCGAACCTGATGCTCGTGCGCGCGGCCGCGCAGCAGAAGGAGGTGGCCATTCGCGCAGCATTAGGCGCCAGCAGGTGGCGCATTGCGCGACAGTGGGTGATCGAGAGCCTGCTGCTGGCGTTGCTTGGAAGCGGCCTCGGGTTGTTGCTCGCGCTGTGGAGTATTGATCTACTTATCAAGCTCGGCCCAGCGGGTCTGCCGCGCGTACAAGAGATCAAGATAGACGCGCGTGTGGTTGTCTTTACAACGGGGCTGGCGATCTTGACTGGCGTGCTTTGCAGCCTCATTCCTGCGTTGCGCGCTTCCAATCTCGATCTACAAAGCGCGTTGAAAGAAAGCCGTACGCTGGGCGGTGGGCGACGGCAGTACGGGCGCAATCTACTCGTCGTGGGCGAAGTCGCTCTTTCGCTAATGCTACTGATCGGCGCGGGATTGCTGGTTAAGACTTTTGTCCGCCTGCAGCGAGTCAATCCAGGTGTCGCGGCGGACCAGGTACTGACTGCGCAAATCAATTTGCCAGAGTCGCGCTATCGAGAACCGGCGCAGGCTTCGGCTTTTTATCGCGAGCTTATCGAGCGCCTTGAAACTTTGCCCGGCGTGCAAGGCGCGAGCGTAAGCACGATGCGTCCGTTGAACGGGACGGCCCGCAACGATCCTTTCGCTATTGAAGGCCGGCCATTCGATTCAAGCAACTTAACCTCTGCGGGCTGGCAGATGGTGGACGCAAATTACTTTCGCACGCTCGGCATCCCAGTGGTGCAAGGCCGCGATTTGACGGCGCAAGACACCGACGAAAAGTCGCCCATCGTCGCGATCATCAATGAGGCGATGGCCCGCCGCTTCTGGCCCAACGAGAATCCGATTGGGCGCCGAATCACGCTCGGCCTGCCGCGGCCGGACAATCCCTGGGTCACGATCGTGGGCATCGCCAAAGACCTGCCGCATCGAGCAATCGATTCACCGCCCGAACCCGATTGGTACTTGTCGCGCGCGCTGGGACCGCAGCGCGACCGATATCTGTTCGTCCGCACAGCTGGTGACCCAACCAATTTGGCCGCCGCGATTCGCAGCCAGGTCTCGGCCATCGATCGCGAGCAACCGGTAACTAACATAAAGGCGATGCGTGACGTAATTGCCGAGACTATCGCTCCGCGCAAATTCAACATGCTGCTGTTCGGGTTGTTCGCGGCGATCGCGGTAGTGCTCGCGGCGATGGGCATTTATGGCGTCATCTCATACGCCGTCGCGGAGCGTACTCAGGAAATTGGCATTCGCGTAGCCCTCGGAGCGCGAGCAGTGGATGTGATGAATTTGGTTTTGCGCGGTGGCTTGAACCTGGCGCTAATCGGCATAGCAATCGGACTGGCGGGCGCGTTTGCGCTGACTCGATTGATGAAGAGCGTGTTGTTCGGTGTCACTCCAACTGATGCAGTGACCTTCGCGAGTGTCTCTGTTGGAGTGATAGCCGTTGCGTTGCTCGCTTGTTACATCCCCGCGCGCCGCGCCACGAAAGTCGATCCGCTGGTCGCGCTGAGATACGAGTAGGCAAATGCGAAGATTAGGGCGAAAGAGATAAAGACCATAAAGACCCAAGAACAGAGTTGGAGTGTAACTCATGAACTCTTTTTGGCAGGACTTACGTTACGGCTGGCGCATGCTGCTCAAGCACAAAGGCTTCACGACGGTCGCAGTGCTTTCGCTGGCGTTGGGCATCGGCGCAAACACAGCGTTGTTTAGCATGGTGGATGCCGTGCTACTCAAAACCTTGCCGGTTAAAGAGCCGGAGCAGCTAGTGCTGTTTGAATGGCAAGCCGGGCTTCCGTTCAGAGTTAATGGCATGAGCGGAACGTCGTCCGTCCCCGGGCCGCCGGGCACGCGGAGGCTTTCGCTGTTTCGCTACGAGGTCTTTGAAAAGATGCGCCAGGCGCGGGCGCAAGCGACGGAAAGTCCCCTCACCGATTTCTTTGCTTTCGCTCCGATACATGAAGTGAACGCGGTAGTGGCCGATCAAGCGGAGATCGTCAACGGGCAAGCCGTGTCCGGCAACTATTACGCCGGGCTGAGAATGCAACCGAGCTTGGGACGCGCCATTACTGACGATGATGACAAGCCAGGCGCAGCGCCAGTGGTCGTGCTCAGCCATCAGTTTTGGCAGGAGCGGTTTGGCGGGAGTCTCGCCGTCATCGGCCAGCCGCTCAAACTCAACAAGCAGTCATTCACCATCATCGGCGTCACGCCGCCCGCGTTCACCGGCACCTTGCAAGTGGATTATCGCCCGGCCGTCACCGTCCCGTTTGCCTGCGAGCTGCTGCTGCGGGGCGAACGCAGCAACTTGGGCTCGGCCAACCAACCAGGCGTCTGGTGGATAAATTTGATGGGACGGCTCAAACCGGGCGCGACCTACGAACAGGCGCGCGACAGCTTGAACGGCACATTCCAGGCGGCCGCGTTGGAAGTCATGCCGCCACCGCGAAAAGCGAATCAACCGGCCCAAATCGAGCCGAAAGATTACCCGCGCCTGCTGGTGGAATCGGGCAGCCGTGGAATGCTGGACATGCGCAGAGAGTATTCAACCACCATCTATGGACTGTTCATCGTGGTGGCGCTCGTGCTGCTGATTGCCTGTGCCAACGTGGCGAACCTGCTGCTGGCGCGAGCAGCGCTGCGCTGCGCAGAGATCAACGTGCGGCTCGCGGTCGGCGCCGGGCGTTGGCGTCTGATCCGGCAACTGTTGACCGAAAGCGTGCTGCTCGCAGCGTTGGGAGGCGCGGTGGGCGTGCTGTTCGCCATCTGGGGCAAGCACGCGCTCCTGGCGTTGACCGACAAAAACACGGGAATCTTGCCCAGCGACGTTGACTTCAATCTGAATTGGCGTGTGCTGGTGTTCACGCTGGCGGTCTCGTTGCTAACCGGCGTGCTGTTCGGCTTAGCGCCCGCATGGCGTGCGACAGGTCTGGATTTGGCGACTTCGCTCAAACAGAGCCGCCGCACAACGGGCGTCGTGTCGCGCTTGAGCAAAGGGCTGATCGTCGTGCAGGTGGCACTCTCACTCCTGTTATTAGTCGGCGCGGGTTTGTTCATCCGCACGCTTTACAATCTGCAACGCGTCAACCTCGGCTTCAATCAAGAGAACCTCCTGGTCTTCACCTTGCAGCCGGAGCAGGGCGGCTACAAAGACGAACGGCTGTTGCAGTTCTATCAGCAACTCTTGACGCGGCTGGATAATCTGCCTGGCGTGCGCGCGGCGACGTTTGCGCGCGTCGCGCTCATCGCGAATGACAATTGGTTCAATGACATCTTGTTGCCCGGCGAGATCGAAAACACTGCCGCGGAGCACGACACCATGCGGCAGATGGTGCGCGAAAACTATTTTGCGACGATGGAAATTCCGCTGCTGCGTGGCCGGAACTTCACGGCGCAAGACGACGCGCGCGCGCCCCAAGTCGCCATCGTCAGTCAAACCTTCGTTCGCAAGTTCTTCCCGAACGATGAGGTGCTCGGCAGGCACGTCACGGTCATTTACCACAAGCATGAGGTCGAGATCGTCGGGGTGGTGGCCGATGCCAAATACGAGAGCCAGCGCGAAGAGATCCAGCCGCTGCTTTACACCCCGTGGCAGCAGGAAGGCGAAGTGATCGGCGGGATGCATTTCGCCTTGCGCACCACGGGTGAGCCGACTGCGCTCGCGGCCGCAGTGCGCCAGGTCGTGCGCCAACTGGACAGTAACCTGCCCGTCACAGAGGTCAGTAGTCAAACGGCGCGGGCGCAAGCAACCCTCGGGCAGGAACGCTTGTATGCCAGGCTGCTGACTTTCTTTGGTGCAGCGGCACTCTTGCTCGCGGCGATTGGACTCTCCGGGGTCTTGGCATATTCCGTTGCGCAACGTACCAACGAGATCGGCATTCGTATGGCCCTCGGCGCGCAAACGGCGAACGTCCTGCGCCTGATCGTCTGGCAAGGAATGAGATTGGTGTTGTTCGGACTGATAGTGGGCGGGCTAGCTTTATATGCGTTGAAGCGCCTGCTTGCGACTCAGTTGACCCGCTGGTCTGCACGTTGATCGTGGGGTTGCTGACGATCGTGGCTTTGGCTGCCTGCTGGTTGCCCGCGCGCAAAGCGGCGAAAGTCGATCCGCTCGTGGCGCTGCGATATGAGTGAAGATTTCGAAATACTAACGTCGAATTTCAGAATTTGAAGGTCCCACAGTCCTTGGGAAATTGCCGGGACTGATTATTGAGAGGTGGCTCATGCATACACTATGGCAAGACCTGCGCTACGGTGCGCGAATGTTACTGAAGAGTCCGAGCGTTAGCATCGTAGTCATACTTGCACTCGCCCTGGGCATCGGCGCC
>QHXE01000452.1 GCA_003222835.1 Acidobacteriota bacterium
GACGAATAGCGGCCCAAAAACTGCCGCAATCTCGGCGCCAACACCATGCGAGAAAACCAGGGATCGACATTGATGCGCAGGCGACCGCCGATAGTGGTTGACGCGCCGGCGACCTGTGTCGCGGCTTCTTCGAGAGAAGTGAGCAGCGGCAACACCTGAGCATGGAATTGTCGTCCCTCCTCAGTCAGCGCCACTGAGCGAGGGTTGCGATCGAAGAGCCTGACCCCGAGTCGCGTCTCGTGACGACGGATATGAGCCTGTTGTCGTAGGGCGTGCCACTCGAGAGGATCTTGCCGTGTACTTCGAGGATCACAACGCGACGGTCTTGAGCATGGTGTACAACGAGTCCGTCGGCTGAGTGAAGCCTGATGTTGTCGCCATATCGGGAGAACTGGGCCATCGAATCAGCTCGGCCAGTGAGTCCCTTCTGGATAGACTTACCCTACATCACGCGATGGCACGATTGAACTGTCCACAAAGTGTCCCAGACTGGCGGTTCGCGGAGCCGCGGACCGGGGGCCCGGGATTACCCGGCCCACTCGCGGCTGCGCGGTATAGGAACTTTAAGACCTATATTCTGAGATCACGCGAGGTCGCAGCGATCAAGGTTCATCACCTTGTTCCAGGCCGCCACAAAGTCACGCACGAACGCCGGCTGCGAGTCGCTGCAGGCATAGACCTCCGCGAGAGCTCGCAGCTGGGAGTTTGAACCGAAGACGAGATCGACAACGGTGCCCGTCCACTTGAGCTCACCCGTTGCGCGATCGCACCCCTCCAACACGCCTTCAGAGCTGGCGGACTTTTGCCACTGCGTGCTCATGTCCAGGAGATTCACGAAGAAGTCATTGGTCAAAGTCTCGGGTCGCTTGGTGAAAACGCCCTGCTTGGACTGGCCGACGTTCGCATTCAGGGCGCGTAGACCGCCGATAAGAACGGTCAGCTCAGGGGCGGTCAGCGTCATCAACTGCGCTTTGTCCACCAGCAGCTCGGCCGCCGATTCCTCGAATCCCTTACGGACGTAGTTGCGGAACCCGTCTGCGGTCGGCTCCAGGACAGCGAACGACTTCACATCGGTCTGTTCCTGCGACGCATCCATGCGCCCTGGCGAGAAGGGAACCTGAACTTCGTGGCCGGCCTGCTTTGCGGCTGCCACGACGGCTGCGCAGCCGCCCAGAACGATCAGGTCAGCAAGCGAAACCTTCTTGCCGCCGGACTGTGCGCTGTTGAAATCCTGCTGGATCACTTCCAGCTTGCGCAGGACCTTGGCCAGTTCAGCCGGCTGGTTGACTTCCCAGTTTTTCTGCGGCGCCAGGCGTATGCGCGCGCCGTTTGCTCCACCGCGCTTGTCGCTGCCGCGGAACGTCGCAGCAGACGCCCAAGCCGTGGTGACCAGTTGGGAGATGGAAAGCCCGGATGCAAGGATCTTGGCCTTCAGGGCGGCGATGTCCTGCTCATCGATCAACTTGTGGTCCACTGCTGGAATGGGGTCCTGCCACAGCAGCTGCTCCTGAGGAACTAACGGGCCGAGATAACGTGAACGGGGGCCCATATCGCGGTGCGTCAGTTTGAACCACG
Organism: Acidobacteriota bacterium; assembly: GCA_003222835.1. The sequence goes on from QHXE01000452.1 coordinate 1,576, forward strand.
CCCGGGCGAATGCGTCCGCGAACTGATCCGAATGCTCGTAGAAGCGCCTCGAAATCTTCTCGTAGACAGGGTCGAACCGCAACGCGAGGTCGGTGGTCAGCATGGCCGGCGAGTGACGCTTCGACGGGTCGTGGGCGTCCGGCACGGTACCGGCGCCCGCGCCACCCTTCGGCTTCCACTGGTGCGCACCGGCCGGGCTTTTCGTCAGCTCCCATTCATAGCCGAACAGGTTGCGGAAGAAGTGGTTGCTCCACTTCGTCGGCGTGCTGGTCCAGGTGACTTCCAGGCCGCTGCTGATCGTGTCGCCACCCTTGCCTGTGCCAAAGCGGCTCTTCCAGCCAAAGCCTTGCTCCTCGATGCCGGTGCCTTCCGGCTCAGGGCCCACCAGTGCGGCTTCGCCGGCACCGTGGGTCTTACCGAAGGTGTGACCGCCAGCAATGAGCGCCACCGTCTCCTCGTCGTTCATCGCCATGCGAGCGAAGGTCTCGCGAACATCCCGCGCCGCAGCGATCGGATCGGGGTTGCCGTTCGGGCCTTCCGGATTGACGTAAATCAGCCCCATCTGCACGGCTGCGAGCGGATTTTCGAGGTCCCGGTCGCCGGAGTAGCGTTTGTCAGCCAGCCAGGCGTTCTCGGAGCCCCAGTAGATGTCTTCTTCCGGTTCCCAGATGTCCGCACGCCCGCCGGCGAAACCGAACGTCTTGAACCCCATCGATTCCAGAGCCACGTTGCCAGCCAGGATCATCAGGTCGGCCCAAGAAATTCTCCGGCCGTACTTCTGCTTGATCGGCCAAAGGAGCCTCCGCGCCTTGTCGAGGTTGACGTTGTCCGGCCAGCTGTTCAGGGGAGCAAAGCGCTGGTTGCCGCTCCCTGCGCCGCCGCGACCGTCGCCCGTGCGGTATGTGCCGGCGCTGTGCCATGCCATGCGAATGAACAAAGGTCCGTAGTGGCCGAAGTCCGCCGGCCACCAGTCCTGTGAATCCGTCATCAAGGCATGGAGATCCTTGACGACGGCATTCATGTCGAGGTTCTTGAACTCCTGTGCGTAGTTGAACTCCTCGCCCATGGGGTCCGACTTGGAGGAGCGCCGGTGCAGGATGTCCAGCTTCAGTTGATTGGGCCACCAGCCTGCGTTCGATGGGGCACCCGCTACCGTGTGTTTGCGAGCGTCGCCCGCTAACGGGCATTTGCTTTCGCTTTCCATGTTCTCTCCGATTGAGTTCTGTACCCTTTGTGTCGAGCAAAGCTAACGCCTCAGCATCGATGAATCCAATCGATCCTATGATGGAAATCAATAGAGAGAACCTATCGTGCGACCTCATCAGGTTTCACAGTCGTGGGCGCCAACGGCGCCTGGCCGAAATTCGCGCCATACACCGTGAGGAGACCCTCAATCTCAGTGTGGTATTCAATCGGATCGAGCAAGCACTTCCCGTGGAGGACAGGCGTGGCCATCGCTCGCGAGATTTTCTGCGAATGTTTTGGGACGGCGGTTCGCTCTCGACCATCGGATTGCGTATCCGTCTGCGCGGCGGACAAGTTTGCTGTTTTTACGAGGCACATGCGGTGATCGCTGGGACTGCGTGCAGTTTCAGTGCAGTACGCCCTCGATCGTTGGCCAGCTATATTCCAACCTCCAGCTGAGCGTTGCGGCCCATCGGGTGTTCGAACCGGATGACGATTATTAACTCTGACGTGACATCGTCCTTGAAGGCTTCATAGCCACGAGGCGTGCGAAAAAGACGAGCGGCGGTATGCGCGTGAGGACACTGCAAGACGGCTACGCTGGGCCTTGTTAGTCACCTCGCCTCCTGGATCCGGCAGCAGGAGGCTGTCTTTATCAGTTGTACTGGCCTAAGTCGGCGGAACTGCAACGCCCTTATCGCGTGCCCAGGCTCGCCAATCGACTTCCTCTGACGCGACGACCTGGGCGATTTCTTCCTCGCCGGTTTGATTCGTCAGAAAGACCATCACGTTCTCGCAGGTCCACCGAGCCGAGGGGCAATCAAACCGTCACAGTTTAGATGCGCGACCGCTGCGCCGATCGCCTGAGTGCGCTCGTACCCGCGAGATCCAAGGCTACTCCAGTCCACCCCCAGTACAATGAGGTCCGAGCGAGCGAGACGCAGCGATTTCCTGGTCCCCAAGCGGATCCGGTGGAGCATCGCAGGCTTTGATGGGATCGGGGTCATCTGGCCCCAATGGAAGGCGATTTCGGCAAGTGCGCCGTCAGCCTCCATGCTGGTGTAGAGCGTCGCAGTTTCGCCGGGCACCATCCAACGCCCACCACTTGCTGATGGCGCGAGTGCATTCAGGGAGAGTCGCGTTGCGCGGAAAACCTCGCCATCGAACCGGACCGGGGTGAACGCACTGAGCCTTTCCAGAAGCTCCCGATCATGATCCACGATCGTTCATGCCTCCCTGCGGCGCTCAGTATCAGCTTAGATGTGCACCCCCTCGAGCAGGGGTCGGAGCATCTGCAGCACCTCATCCGTCCGTCCTGCCTTGATGAGATCGATGGGACGAGCCCCATCCAACAGCCTTTGCCGAGAGAGGAGCCACATCCGCGCCTCGTTCGGCTGATAGAGGTCAGCGAGCAAGTCCACGATGTATTCCAGATCGAGAAGCGCCCGCTCAGCTTCGGGCTGAGGAAACGCCTTACCCTGATTCCAGCGCGAGACGGTCTCCGGTCGAATCCCCAACGCATCAGCCACATCAGTGGCCTTCATCGCCCCTTTCTTTTGGAGGGTCCCGAGTTTTCTAGCAATGACATTGGCGTTCATAGTCCCACTCGGATGAAGAGTCCGAGCGGGTCGGCAACGGGGCGGATCACCCGCGGTTCGAGCTGAAGTCTCGACGTCTGAATCGGCATGGCAAACTCCTTGACACTACGATGGAGTTTATACCTTACTTCATAGTTGAGCAACATGATGACATTTCAGTAGATTTACTTTGTTAATCAACGACTTGCAGAGGCTTCCCCATCACCCGGCACGCACTCTTTTCCGGCCCTGTGCCCCAGCCGTCGGAGCGCGCCCGTTTCACTTTGCGAACATCCTTGGCCATCGAGTTTCGCAAGCATCCAGGGTCATATGCGGAAGGCGCCTACGCAGTCGTGTTTTTCGTGGAGGACATCCTGCAGAAAAAACCAAGCAACCCGTCCGTGCGGCGATGGGGGAGAGGGCGCACAAGTCGCCGACGTTGCCGCTAAGTCTTCAGGTCGACGGCCGAAGGGTTGTTCGCGCGCTTATAAGCGCAACCGGCCAATACCCAGCTTCTCGGGTCCTACCGGAGGAGATTTCACATGCAGGCCTTCATTGGTGCGAGCCTCCTTTCTAGCAGTGCAGCTCAGCCGAAGAGGAAACCGTTCGAAATCTATGATCGCCGACTTCAGGGATTCACATTGCGAGTGCAATCCACGGGCGTTCGATCGTACTACGCCCGGTTCGGACGTAATCGCCGAGTAGTATTGGGCAAAGTCGGGACGCTTGCACCGGAAGAAGCGCGCGAGCGATGTCAGAAGGTCCTCGGACACTTCGCGCATGGTCGCCATCCGTTGCACGGTATTGGGGGGACAGACGCAATCACGCTCGGAATGTTCATCGCAGACACGTATACGACGTGGGTCAAAGCGAGCCGTCCACGAACGGCTGCCAACACGCTCGAGAAGCTACATCGGCTCTTTAGAACCTGGTACCCAGAACCACTCACCGCCATTACGCTTGAGCGCATCGAATCGTGGAAGGCACGACGTCTGAATGCGGGTCGCAGTGCCGCAACTGTCTTGCGCGATCTCTTCACGCTTTCAAGCGTGCTCAGGCGCGCGGTGACAGTGGGTGAACTGACAGAAAATCCGGTGAGACGCGTCGATAAGCCGCGCATCGATCGCAGAGGCAAGGTGCGCTTTCTTGATCAAGCCGAGGAATCGCGGCTTCGGGACGCACTGAAGGCGCGCGATGAGGAAATGCAGAAATTGCGCACGGCGGCCAATGAACGGCGGCAAAAGCGGCACAAGGAGTTGCTCCCTCGGCTGACGCACTTTGGCGATCATCTGACGCCCGCCGTACTGCTATCTATGAACACGGGACTGCGGCGCGGTGAGGTTCTCAAGTTGCGTTGGGCTTGCGTGGACTTCGACCGTCGGCTCCTCACCGTCGAGGGCCGGAATGCCAAGAATCGCCAGACCCGTCATGTGCCGCTGAATGAGGAAGCCATGAGCGCGCTGCAGCGCTGGCGCGAGCAGTCAGGATCTCGGAGGCGCCTTGACGTAGCCACAGGATTTCGGACCGCGTGGGAAAAGCTGCTCAAGCGCGCAACGATCACCCGTTTTCGCTGGCACGATTTGCGCCATCACTTTGCCTCGCGCCTCGTTCAGCACGGAGTCCCGCTGAACACGGTCCGTGATCTTCTGGGTCACAGCTCAGTGGCAATGTCCCTGCGCTATGCGCACCTGGCGCCCGACCAACGGCGAGAGGCCGTGGCCAAACTCAACGAGAAGCCGCTTCTTGCGCTTACCATGCGCTTACAGTGGGATGGCTTTCCGGCGGGGAGTCACTACCGCATTGATTCAATGGTGGAAAGGGAGGGACTCGAACCCTCGACCCCGGCATTATGAGCAGGTGCCCGGAGTGCAGGCGACGCGCCCGGCTTGGTCAGCGGTCGATAACGGCCATACTTCCTTCGTTGTGACGCTCCGCTGCGGCCGGCGCGAGATTGTTCAGCCGTTCGATCTGTTCTGCACTCAGCTCGAAGTGGGCGGTTCCCGACTGGCTCAATGTCGAAGCAGGCGACGATTGCTGGTCGCCCGTGAAGTTTTCGCAGCTCGCGCCAACGCTTGTACTGCTCGACCTTGGCCATATCAGGATCTTCGTAGTCTTGCAGCCAGAAGCGCATCCAATCCACCGTTCCACCTTGAGAGCGAGCCGTTGGGCCGGATTAGTCTTCAGAGCTAAGCTGCACCATATTTCTTCAGAGATATTTTGCACTGTTCGTATTGACCGCGCCCTGACGACAGTCTATCCAGTTCGCTGAAGGTATTTTTAGGAGCATTGTGACTACTCATCACGCCCGCATCAGTCCCACCGCCAAGCTCGCCGCCTTTCTTCGCGCCGAAACCGACATCCCTTACTGCCGTCAAATCGCCGACATGTGTGATGCCGAAGAAGTTTCTCGCACGTTCGACCCCGGCTTTATTGCGAACCACCGAGCATACATAGAGCTCCGTTTCAAATCCCTGAATGCGTTTATCCATCGGCTCGGTTTCCGACAAGTGTTAGAGTTTGCCGGAGGAGTCGCGCCGCGCGGCCTTATCCTTTCAGAAGACCCGTCAATGCTGATCGTCGAAACCGATCTTCCGGAATTACTTGAGGAGAAGCGATTGATCGTCAAGGCACTCATTCCGCTTTCTGAAAGAACTAATTACCATCTGCATTCCGCAAACGTGCTACAGAGCGAAGAAGTCTGGAATGCAGCCGGATTGTTCGAGCGAGAACCGATAACGGTCGTACATGAAGGACTGCTTCAATTCCTCACCCCGTCTGAACGGAAGCAGTTCGCGGGAAATATCCGCAGTCTCCTAAAAGTCTTTGGTGGCGCGTGGATCACGTCCGACGTAGTGATCCGGGAGTCGTTTGAGCGCTTCTATCCCGAAACGAAGCAAGCAAGCACGTTGAAACGGGTGACTGAAGTGACGGGACGCAGCATTGCGGAAGACGCCTTCATTGACTGGGAAGCTGCAACTTCTTTCTTCAAGGAAGAGGGCTTCGCAGTCGAACGGTTCAAGCAGATCGACTTCGTGCCGGAAATGCGGAGTCGTGTCTTCGAGCCACAGGTGTTGGAGCGCATCGAATATGAAGAAGTCTGGGTGATGCGCCTCATAAATTAGTTCAACGTCCTCTATGTTGCGCCCATCAGCCATTAGGTCAAGGTGGTCCCCTGCCCTGAAAAATTCGCGACTGATGTCCGCGCTTTGGTCTGAACCATCCGGGATCCTCATTCACCACGCTCAGTAACCTGCGGATTCCACGCATGCCGGCCGGGGATTCCAGCCGATGCCGGTCCAGCGTTCCATGTGATGCCGGTCCGGGTGTGAGCAGGACGTTGATACTTTGGTTGAGCTCCTGATCTTCGTCAATGGCCTTTAGCCGTCTTCGACGGTAGTGCAGTCGTCTTTTGCTTGCGCATTGACTCACCTTTGAGGGCAAGCCGGTAGCTGTTGTGGATCAGCCGATCGAGGATCGCATCCGCGACGGTGGGATCCTCCAGGTAAGTGTGCCACTGCTCCACGGGCAGTTGGCTGGTGATCAACGTCGACCTGCGATCGTAGCGGTCATCGAGGATCTCCAGCAGGTCGCGACGGATCGCATCGGGCAGTGGTGCAAGACCGAAGTCATCGATGATGATGAGATCGGCCTTGGCGAGCTGGCGCAGGAACGTGGACTTGTTCTGCAGCGCGGTATGGCGTGTGAGCTCATCGATGAGCCGAGGGAGCCGGAAGCAGCGCACGCTGTGGTCGGCGCGGCAGGCGGCATGACCGATCGCGCAGGCGAAGTAGCTCTTGCCGACGCCGGTGGGGCCGGTGATAAGCACGTTGAGGTGCTCGGCGATCCACTCGAGGCGGGTGACCTGGCCGAGGCTGGCGCGATCGAGACCGCGGGCGGCCTTGAGGTCGATGTCCTCGATGGCGGCTTCCTGGGTGAGCTTGGCCCAGCGCAGTCGCTGTCGCAGCCGGTAGGACTGACGCTCGAGGATCTCGTTCTGGATGAGAAGGCCCAAGCGCTCATCGAAGGACATCTGGTTGGAGGTACTCGTCGTGAGCTGCTGCTCGAAGGCGGTGGCCATGCCGCGCAGGCGTAACTCGTGCAGTTGCTGCAGTAGGGGTTGGGTGAGCATCGGATCCTCAAGAGAAGTAGCCGGCGCCGCGCACGTTGTCGTGTGCCGGTGTCGGGGTGGTGGTGGGGACCGGCGATGCCGGTGCGATGATCAGCGTGCGCACGGCGCGGTAGCTGTAAGCCTTGAACTCGAGTGCCCGCTGGCAGGCGTGCTCGAGCGCGCCGGCGCTGAAGTCGTGGGCAAGGCGCAGGATCCCGAGGCTGGCGCGCAGCGCCTCCTCCGGATGCACTCGCCGTGCGGTCTGCTCACGCAAGAGAGCCGCAGTGGAGGGCCCGATTGCCTCGGCACGCTCAAGGAGGCGCTCGTGGCTGAGCTCGATGACGGCACTGTGGCGCTCGGGCCGATGCCCTGGCTCGGTGATAAACCGCCGGGAGCCAGCTGCCTTCGCGTGCCGTGCGACGGACTGGCCGCGGTAATAGACCTCGATCGTATGTGCGCTGATCCTAAGATCCACGCTCTTGCCGATCAGGCGGTACGGAACCGAGTAATAACGGCGCTCGTGCTCGATGTGGTAGTCGAGGAACACCTTGGCGCGCTTCCAGGTGGCGTACTGGTAGCGCTGCAGCGGGAGCGGCCGCAGCGCCGGCTGATCAAGCTCGAGGAAGCGACTGCGGCGCGTCCCCGCCTCGCGCGAGAGCGGACGGTCGTTGTAGCGCTCGAGCTGCTCGCGCAGTGCCGCGTTCAGATCGCTGAGGCTAAAGAAGGTGCGCTGCCGCAGCGGCGCCATGATCCAGCGCTCCACCCCCTGGACACCCACTTCCACGAGCGCTCGAGCTGCTCGCGCAGCGCCGCGTTGAGATCGCCGAGACTAAAGAAGGTGCGCTGCCGCAGCGGCGCCATGATCCAGCGCTCCACCCCCTGGACACCCACTTCCACGATGGCCTTGTCGCGCGGCTTACGCACCCGCGCCGGCAGGATCGCCACGCCATAGTGCTCGGCGAAGTCCTGGTAGCTGGGGTTGAGATCCGGCTCGTAGCGACAGGGGCGGCGCACGCCGCTCTTGAGGTTATCGGGCACGATCGCCCGAGGTACGCCGCCGAAGTACTCGAGCGAGCGCACATGAGCTGCGAGCCAGTCGGCCACCGTCTGGGTGAGGGTCGCCTCAACGTACGTGTAGTGGCTTGCCCCGAGCGCGGCGACGAACACCTGGGCGACCTGGATCTCGCCGCTGTGCCGATCCACGACCGCCATCGTCTTGCCGGCGTAGTCGACGAAGGCTTTATCGCCCGGCACGTGCTCGAAGCGCATGACCGCGTCCTGCCGACCCAGCCAGGCGTCGTAGTCGCGGCAGAACGCGCTGTACTGACAGCCCTGCGGATGCTGGGCCTTGTACTCCTGCCACAGCAGCATCCGTGTTACGCCCTTGGTCGCCAGCTCCCGCTGGATCGCTTCGAAGTCCGGCGTCGGATAGCGCAGCGCGCTCGGGGTACGCGGATAGAGCCGCTCATGCAGCTCATCCTCGTCCAGCTCCGGCAGCGGCCAGGACAAACCGGCCGCGCGCGCCCGACGCAGACACTCCTGCACCGTCGAGCGCGCCGAACCCAGCACAGCGGCGATCTGGCGATCACTCAGCCGCGCCTCGCTCTTGAGGCGCAGCACCTCGCGGATCTTGCGCACGGACAACCTCGCTTGCGCCACCGTCGACCTCCCCGGGAACACCCCGAAAAGGTCACGGTAGCTCGGTTGTCCTGCTCTCTTT
>QHXE01001094.1:0-1001 GCA_003222835.1 Acidobacteriota bacterium
GCAAGCCCGCGGATGGCCAACCGCGTTCCTGCATCAAAGACACCTCGCTCACACACGAGCAGATGCTCGAGCTTTATCGTTATCTGAAAGTGACGCGACTGGTCGAAGAGCGCATCGTTAATCTCTATCGACAAACGAAGGTCGTCGGCGGCGTCTATCGATCGCTGGGGCAGGAAGCAACGGCGGTTGGATCTGCTTACGCTCTGCGAGCTGATGATTTCATCACGCCGATCATTCGCGATCTGGGCGCTTGCTTCGTGAAAGGCATTCGTCCACGTGAAATCCTGGCGCAATACATGGCCAAAGCGTGGGGTCCATCCGGTGGCAAAGATCTCAACGTTCACTTCGGCTACCTGGACAAAGGATTCATCGGACCGATTTCGCATCTCGGCGACATGATTCCGGTGATGACCGGAATTCTGCTTGGCGCCCGTATGCAGAAAAAGGACATCGTTGGATTGGCTTACATCGGCGACGGCGGCGCCAGTACCGGTGCATTTTATGAAGGGCTGAACTTCGCGGCGGTGCAGCGTCTGCCGCTGATTGTGATCGCCGCGGTTACATCGTCGATGGCAATGACGTGATTGCCTGTTATGAAGTCACGAAGCAAGCCGTCGATTATGCGCGCAAAGGACATGGCGCAGTTTTGATCGAAGCGAAGACGTATCGCCGCAAAGGCCACGCTGAACATGACGATCAACGCTACGTTCCCGAAGGCGAGATCGAATATTGGGAGAAGCATAACGATCCAATCGATCGGTTTGAAAGATTCCTGCTCGATCAGAAAGTCGCAGAGAAAGAAAAGCTGAACGAAATCACAGCCGATGTGCAGCGCGAGATCGATGAAGATTCCGACTGGGCTGAAAGTTCGCCGATGCCTGAACCGGAAGGCGCGGTGTATGGCGTATTCGATAATTCGATCGTGCCACCGGCGTTTCGACCGAAAGCCTTAGAAACATAGAAATGGTTTTGCCCGCAGAGAAGACTGGCACGCGGCGTAT
>QHXE01001094.1:1136-1628 GCA_003222835.1 Acidobacteriota bacterium
TAATCACATCAAGGAGCAACTTGGCCTGCGAGTGCTCGGTGAGCGAATGGCGATTCTGGCGAATGAGCTTGAAGTGAAAGGGACGGTTGTCGGCCCGCTGGAGATCCGTTTCGAGAATCGGCGCACGACAGTCGATGCCGTTGTATTGGCTGATCGAGGTGAAGTCCTTCTTGGCTCAGTTCCGATGGAGGACCTGGATGTGATTATCGATCCGAAGCGTCAAAAGCTAATTGTGAATCCGGACTATCCATACATCCCACTAACATACGCGAAATGAGAGACCAATTAACTGAGTACAAGCTTTAGAATGGCTAAGACCTTAAAAGTTGAAATCACTGTTAGAGAGGACGACGGTCGAACCGTTGTGAAGTCGCTCGAGGGCACAGACGCGGAGGAATGGAGCAAGTATGTCGAACAAGTCTGCACGTTGGCTTTCACTCACGACGCAAATCCAGACTGGGGCAGCTTGAATTGGCAAAAGAAAGAAATTGG
>QHXE01000453.1 GCA_003222835.1 Acidobacteriota bacterium
TGACGCCTCTGCCAAACCTTCCTCATCCAGGGGTTCATGCGGTCGGTGATCTCACTAGCGGCAATCGCGCGTTCGAGTTGTTCCACCCATTCTGCGTCCGTAGCAGCCTCGAACTGCTCCAAATCGAGGACTGACGAAAACATCTCGAACTTCTCCGCTCTCCCGCGTTCCTTTTTAAACTCCCGGTTGAAACGGTGGTGGAAGACACCAACTAAGTAGGATTCCAGGTCCCTGATGGGTGACCGTAGACCTTTGTTTCGCAGGCGGGTCTTGGCAACGGATAGGAGCACGCGGTCCCAGATCTCCGACGCAAGTGCGGTCCGCTCCCGACCTGATTCCTTGTCAAACAACCTGCCACGGACGTGTGCGAGCACATGTGGCCAGGCCTTTCGCGCCGCGGCCAGCAACTCTTCATCTACCGGGAGTGGAGGTCTGCCCGGGTCCTGTTTCCCCGCGAAGAGCACCCATTCGGCGTAAGGGTCGGGTTTGTCCATTGGGTCTTTTGGATCAGTGAGCAGGTCGAATGGGGACGGGTCAGCCTGGCACGGGGTTATGCCACCCGTCAATAGTACGCGAAATACTATCCGTACTGAACGTCTCCTCCCACTTTCGCTTGGAGACTCCCGAATTCCCGCTCTCTTACTAGGGAACATGCAGAGGGAGAAAAGTAAGAAAGGTGGGAACCACCCTCGGATACTGGCGGATACGTTTGCCTCGCGGGTATGTTCGGAGATCATTGATCGACCCACCCTTGCGTCCACCCCTAGCTGAGCCGAGGATTAGTACTGCTGTACGAAATGATGGCGTAGGTCTGGATAAACCCAACGCCAATTCCGCGCATCCGAAGCAGTACAATCAATCGCGAATAAAAAGGCGTCAGCCCGTGCGGACTCTTTCCTCGAAGCTCTGGTTCTTTGTTTCTGTCTTGCTTGTCGCCTTTGCGCTCCTTGCTGCGCTTTCTCGAAAGTACTTCTGGCTTTACGCCACGCGAAGAGGTGATCCACCGCCCCCAGCCGCCGATCTCTTACGCGACGCGAGCACTTCGAATAATCCGGAGGTTTTGCTTGAGGAGGCCAACCGACTCGCTTGGCTCTTCAATTGGCCAAAGGCAGAGCCTCTCTACATTCGGGCCGAGGACCTATTCCGCGCGAAGGGCGACACTCGGAACGAAATATACGCCCGCGTTGGAAGGATTCGTGCTCAATCGGAGACGGTGTCTTGGGCCGAAGTCTCCAATGTCCTCGGACAACAGCTCGACCTGCCGATCGTCAAGACCGACCCGAAGCTGCGGTTATGGTCCCTTGCGGCGAAGGGGTACACGGACCTCGAGATTAGTCCGGCCTCCGCTAAGCGCGCGTGGACGGAGGCCCAAACAATTGCTCATCGCTTGGGAGAAGCTCAATGGGAAGCTCGCGCCGAGGGTGAACTCGGGATTATCGCCTTCCTTGAAGGGGACAGCCGGCGGGCTGCAGTAATGGTCGGCGACGCGACCTTGTCCGCAAAAGCGAGTGGCGATATAGGCGGCCAGGTTCGGATGCTCGAGATGCTCGGCAACGGTTTCAACGAGGCCAAGCGCTATGGCGAGGCGATTGCGTTTTTCGAGCGCGCCACAAAGCTCAGCGCCACAACGCCCGATGTTGGATTCCCATTCATGGCGTACGAAGGCGAATCCTACTCACTCGAGAGCCAAGGCAAATTATCGCCGGCAAGGGATAAGCTGGCAAACGCATTAGCCATCGCGCGAGAAAGCCAGAAATTCGGACATGAAACGATGATTCTGCAACAGCTTGGCGAGCTCGAGATGCGGGCGGGGAATCGCCAAGTCGCAATGCCGTACCTCGAACGGGCGAGTGAACTCTCGCAGAAATACAGGTTCTATCGACTGCTTGGCCAACTGATGATCGATCTGGCTGGGCTCTACAGTGATGCTGGCGACCTGAAATCCGCCGAAGAGCGTGCCGAGATCGGCATCGACGCCAGTCGGCGCGTAGGCGACCGGTACTTCCTTCCCCGGGATCTTACAATCCTGGCGGACCTGAAAGCGCGGCGCGGAGCCATCCCGGAAGCTGAAGCGCTCTACGAAAATGCCGAGGACGTGATCGACGGAATGCTCGTCAACTTGCGTGAAGCCTACTGGACGAGCTCGCTCGCAGGGGCAATGAGCGACACCTACCGGCGGCACTTTGAGTTAGAAGCGCGCCAGGGACGCGTCGAGCGCGCCTTCAATGTCTTGGAGCGCGTCCGAGGACGAACTGCGGCGGCGCTCTTGGAGAACAAGGTGTCTTTGGAGGAGGACAACTCCTCCGAAGTGCGTGCCTTGGAAGAGGCAGTTTCCGATCTGCAACTTCGCTTAATTCGCTCTGAGGATTCAAAGGAACGAGCCAGCCTTCTTGACCAACTCGTAGAATACGAGCGCCGACTGGAATGGACGCGCACCGAACGAAACGAATCGAAGTCCGATTGGTTCGATAAGCCCGCACCGCTGAAAGCAATCCAATCAAGCCTGCACGCCGGTGAGCTTATCTTGGAATACGTGCTCAGCGAGCCTCATTCGTATTGCGTCTGGATTTCTCGGAGCGACGCGGGCGTTCAGGAATTGGCCGCAGGGCGCAAGCGCATTGAGGACCTAACTTGGAAATTCCTCGAAAGCGTAAAGGCTAGGCGTGACGATCCCATAGCCGCCCAGGAGCTCCACGACATTCTCATCGGCCAACTGCCTGCAGAGGCAAATCTGGGGAACGTCATCGTGGTCGCGGACGGACTGCTACATCTCTTGCCGTTCGATCTGCTTCGCGATTCCAAGGGCGCGCTACTGCTGGAGGCTCGCACGGTCAGCTACGCTCCGGCGGCAACCGTTCTGCAAGTTCTAAGGAACGAAGTCAAGCCAGCTGTCAAGCAACGCCCGTTCTTTGGAATCGGCGATCCTGCTTATCAAGATCAAGGGCACATTTCGGCGAAGCTCGAGAAGCCAATCGGATTTCAGCGGAGACTTGAGCGCGACTTGTCCGATGCCTTCGGAATGCCGCTCTACGATTTGCCACAGACCCGCGGGGAAATCCTCACCGCCGGCAAAACAATTGGCCCGGACTCCATCACGCTGATTGGGCCGGATGCCACCGAGACCGCATTCAAGGCCGAACCCCTTGTGGATTTTCGGATCATTCACATTGCGGCGCACGGATTCGTTGACACGCAATTTCCAGAGCGTTCAGGCTTGGTCCTGGGCGTTGACCCCTCCTCTCACGATGACGGCCTGTTGCAGGTGCGCGAGATCATGCGGCTGCATTTCAATGCCGACCTCGTCACGCTTTCTGCCTGTAACACGGGCGTCGGAAAGATCGAAGGGGAAGAAGGGGTAACCAATCTGGTCGAGGCGTTTCTCGTCAGGGGCGCGAGGTCCGTTGTGGCGAGCCTCTGGAGCGCGGACGATATATACACGGGGAAATTGATGGAGCGGTTCTACACTCACATTGCGGAAGGTCAGCCGAAAGCCATAGCCTTGCGGCAGGCAAAACTGGACTTGCTTGCGCAGAACGGTCGTGTCTCGCCGTATTATTGGGGAGCCTTCGTTTTAGTCGGGGACGGTGGAACAGCGATCCCGCTGGGGACACGATGAGTCTCGACGCACAGGCAAAAGAAAAGGTCTATTCCCGAGTTTGCGACCTTGTCACACGCAAACACTTCGATCCCGGAATGAACGGAGCGAATTGGGAGGAGTTATCGAAAGGACGCCGAGAGGAGATTCTGCGAAGTGCCACGGACGAAGAGTTCGAGAAGAAAATTCAAGACCTACTTAATGAACTAAGGACAAGCCACACGGGATTTCGCCACTTCAAGAGTCCGAACATCCCCGGACGCCACGCCATTAGCGCCACCTTTATGCGCTGCAATCTGGATGGCGAGCGGCGCTGGATGTTCCAAGACGTGCACGAAGGCGGTCCGGCGCACGTCGCCGGCTTGCGTCCTGGCGATATTCTCCTTCGGGTGCGTGACCGGGAATTGAGGCCGCCGGAGCCGCCTATTTTCCCTGTGGGTGAGGACTCCCAATACGCAGTTCAAAAGCCTGATGGAAAGCGCATCGTAGGCACTTTGAACGTCCCCTCCCCACGATCAAAGAACCATCCTATAGTGGTCCCAAAAGCCGTGCTGTGCTCTCAAATGCCGGACGGGATTGGCTGGTTGAAGGTAACCATGTTCCCCGGGGCGGTCGGCATCGACTTTGCCAGGATGCTCGATGCCGCGTTTGCCCACCTAAAGGATTCAATGCGCCTAATCGTGGACCTTCGCGGGAACACCGGGGGCGGCGTCGGCGGCCTTCGGCTAATGAGCTATCTAACGCCAGGAAAAAAAGAGGTTGGATACAGCCTGACACGCGCGCGCAAAGAAAAAGGATATGCCCGAGAGAAGTTGCCCAGATTCGGGCGGATTCCGTCACACAAGGCAACGCTTCTCTGGCTGGCTCTCCGATACGGTTTCATCGACAAATCGATTCTCGTTGTTACGGAAGGTCTCGGGCCGCAGCGATTCCACGGTCGGGTCGTCATTCTCGTCAACGAGCACACATCAAGCGCGGGCGAAATGGTTGCTGCCTTTGCCCAGGAGAACAGCCTCGCTGCGATCATCGGGACAAAGACACCCGGACGCCTCTTGAGCGGTAGCGCCTTCAAAGCAGGTTTTGGTTACGTGGTCGGTCTGCCAATCGCCGCCTATCTAACTTGGGAAGGCAGGCTGATTGAAGGCAAAGGAGTCGCCCCCGGTGTCAACGTTGAAATGAACCCGCAGCAGCTTTTGGCGGGCGAAGACCCGCAGATGAACAGAGCATTGGAAGTTGTGCGAGCGATATGACGAGTCGCAAAGTATCGAGATCCACGAGAGTCGATCGTGCAAACCTGACTCGATGCCGTAGGAAATGTCGTGGCGACCGGCAGTGGAACCGTAAGGGATGAGTATTATCGTAAAGCAGTCAGTTCTCGAGTTTTCTCCTCAAGTGTCTTAATGCGGACGCGCAAAGCGCCACCATATTTGCGCAGACAGGCGCTCGCGGTCCCATGAGGCTGATGCTGAGGTTCCTTTCAGGCGGCGTCTCAAAAGAATCTGGCACCGTCGACACTTTGCGATTAGGGCGCGTCCCTCTTCTGGCGTGACAAGAAGCGTTGGAGGTACTTGGCGCCACTCTTCTCGTAGGCATTCGTCCCGGCCTTCAAAAAGGCTTCACAGATTTGCGCCACACTCCGGCCCTCTCGGGCGGCAATTGACTCGAGGCTCTTCTTCAGGCCTGAGTGAATCCGAAATGTCAGCCTAGTGTCCTTTTGCATGTGGCACAGATTCTACCATCCCCTTCAAATGGCGAAAAATCAGCTTGACAATCATCAGGTTCGTATGTCATCCTATGGATGACAGTGGATGACAGTTAATAAAAACTTCGGAGGCATACATGAACAGGCTACGCAAGGCGTCTCGCCCGAATACGAAACTGGCAATTGCGATTTGGGGTGAGCTATCGCGGTCAGCACTGCTCCATCTGAAGGAATTGGTTCAAAGGTATGCGCTTTCCGTGAACGCGGGGGACCTCCAATTCCTCGACGGAAGATGGTACATAACGCACTCCGGTCTGCTTCGAATTGCGGAGCGCCGTCATTGCTTTGGGATCCGAACGACGTTGCAGAAGGACCTTTCCGACCATTCAATGAGCCACTGGGTATTCAAAGCCACCGTTTACAAGTCTCTCGAT
>QHXE01000454.1 GCA_003222835.1 Acidobacteriota bacterium
GAATTGTTAGAACGTTGGATAATCAGATGAGTTGCATGACGATGGCAACGAGCTTTGTTTTCAAGCAAGCAGGCCCGTCACAAAAGCCACGTTGGTGGCGAAATGTTTATAGAACACAGGCGTTTCGTGAAGGCGAACTCCTTTAGGAGTGGAATATCGTTTCGCCCATAAATGGGCTTTGGGCGATTCAGCAGGCGGGGTGCCATAAACATTCGGCCTCTCCGAGGCTAAAAAGACGCGTTGGCTCTTGGCGGTTTTCGTTCCGCTAGGAACCAAATGTCTATAGACTGGAAGCCCTCGGTTTTCCCCAGCCCATTTATGGGCGAAAGAGTATTTCGCTCCTTCGGATCTTGGCTTCGTTTTGAAACGGTGTGCCCATAAACATTTCGCCGCTACGCGGCTGGTCGCTGATGAAAACTCAGTGCCGAATCACCCTGCTTGACCACACGATAACGTTGCAACTGACCAAATTCTTTTCGCAACTCTTTCTTCTTGTCATGTTCGACGATCATCACGCCACGTTCTGCCAAAAATCGCGTTGCGTGATCGCCCACATAATTCAGGACAGCACCGTAATCACTCGCATACGGCGGATCGAAAAAGATGATGTCGAACAGCTTTGCCTCTTTCTTTGTGTACCTTCGCAAAAACTCTGTTGCTTCGTCAGTGACGACTTCAGTCTCAGCTTCCTCGACGCTGAATGCGGCGAGGTTCGCTGCAATCAGCGCGCACATTTTCCGCGAGCGATCGACGAATGTGACGTGCGCCGCCCCACGCGAGAGCGCTTCGATTCCGACTGCGCCTGAGCCGGCACACAGATCCAGAAACCGCACGCCTTCGATCCTTGGCGCGAGAATATTGAAAAGCGTCTCGCGCAAACGATCTGAAGTCGGCCGCGTTTGCAGCGAGGGTGGGCTCTTCAGCTTTCGGCCACGGAATTGGCCAGCAATTATTCGCAATCAAGCGCTCCACCTTCTGCTCAATGGTCTTTCGAACTCTACCGGTCGTACGCCGCGCGATGTCAGAAGACCAGTTGGCGCCGCAGCGAGATACGGTTCATTCTTTTTCGCTTCAGCCGCTAAGGCGATCTCTTTTGCAGTTCGCCCGAACGGACTCGTGAAAGGTCGTCTGCGACTTCTTGCGGCATGGCTACCTCTTTTGCCCATAAGGCATGTTGGTCCTGCAATTCATTCCATAAATCGAGACCCTTCCGATACCAAAGCTCGGCTTCGTTTTGGCTTTTCAAAACAACGAGAGCATCACCCAGATCAGTGTAAAGCCGCGCCAGTCCGCGACGATAATCGATTCGCTCCCGGTGGGCTGAGATTATAGGTTCACGTATCGCGCGTGCTTCCTGAAAAGACTCGATCGCTTTCATGGGATTGCCGCTCGCGATCAAACTCTCGCCCGACAGCATTAAGCTTTCCGCCAGATCGTCCGGGTATTCGACGTTGGTTGCGTCGAGGGCGACGAGTTCACGCCGTATGCTTACAGTTCTCTGCAAGAGAGTCAGTGCGCCACGTGAATCGCCTGAGGCCAACAGAGTCTCAGCCACGTGATGGGAGCAGTCGCCGACATCTTTTGTTCCGCGCGCATTTTGCGGATCCTGTTTCAGAAATTCTTCGTACATCGCCAGGCCGCGCCTGCCGTTTTCGAGAGCTTTCGGATAATTCCGTAACCCGCGATACGCATCGCCGACGTGGTCAAAGGCGGTCGCTTCGGCTCGTGCATAATCGAGATTTGTCGGTTCGAGTGCGGACAATTCTTCTTCGAGCGCTAACATTTCCAGATGATTGTCGAGCGACTTTTGCCAATCGCCCTTGATAGTGAAAATGAACCCGAGCCGTTCTCGGCACACAGCGAACCGGTGTTTGACCGCAATGTCGGGAAATGGAGCGCGATTCTGTTCGGCGAGTGATAGACATTTCTGATACATCGCCAGAGCCTCGTCGTAGTTACCCATCTCAGACAACGCATCACCAAGAAATGCGGAATTGCGGGTCGCGGTTTGATAGGTCGTTAAGTCACGCGATCCAGGTAAAAGTTTGTCCGTGATTGCCGTCGCTTCGCGCATTCGTTCAACCGCTGCACTCGGTTTTCCCAACACTTGAAAGAGCGGACCGAAACGCGAAAGCGTTATCGCCAGGCCGAGCTGGTATTGAGCGCTATTCGGCTCCAGGCTAACCAAGCGCCTCCGAGTGTCGAGTGACTTTTCATAAGACTGCAAAGCCGAGCCAGTGTCGCCTGTCCGCGAAAACCCGGGCCGTCCCTGCACATCGCCGAGTTTTAGATAGGCGGTCGAAAGCTCCCAGAGAAGTTCGCGATCCTCGCCTGCTTCGTGCGCCAAACTGTCGAGGTACTCCTGTGCTTTCTTTACGACCATCTCGCGGGCTTTGGTTGCGCCGTTCAAATCGGCGATTGCGTCGTGAAAATCAAACAGGAAGGAGTTCGTCAGACTCCGCAGATCTTTGAATCTTCGTTCCGCTTTGGCGCGTTCACGGCGCGCTACGCGGGCCTGCCAGCTCGTCACAATGGTTGCTGAAAGCAGTGTAAGCAAGACGACAACAACGGCGGCTACGCCCGGCTTATGCCGGCTGATGAATTTGCCGGTGCGGTACGAGAGAGTGTCAGACCGGGCGAGTACCGGCAGCCCCTCGAGATGGCGGCGAAGATCTTCGGCGAATTCCTGCACAGACGCGTAGCGTCGTTCAGGCTCTTTCCGTAGAGCCTTTAGCAGAATGTTATCTAAATCGCCAGCCAGACGGCGGCGCAATCGCTCGACATTGCCCTCGCGAGTGCGGCCAATTGCTTCGGGAGTGCGCGAGTGCCCTTCGTCTTCATTGGTTTGGGACGCGGCTTCAATGCGAGTAATCACGACACTCGGTTTGATTGGCTGTGACGTCACAATCTTTCGCGCCACGTCTTCAGGCGACCGATTATCGAAATTGAACGGACGATGACCACTTAATAACTCATACAGAACGACTCCCAACGAATATACATCGCTGCTCGTGGTGACTGGCAGACCACGTAATTCTTCCGGGCTCGCGTATTCTGGTGTGAGCACCCGGCCAATCGTCGCGGTGGCCTCAACTGGAGTCTGGCTGCTGAGGAGTTTGGCGATCCCGAAATCGAGCAGCTTGGGCGTCCCGTCTTCGGTGACGATGATGTTGCTCGGCTTGAGGTCACGATGCACGACCAAGTTTCGATGCGCGAACTGCACCGCCGCGCAGACCTGACCAAAGAGCTTCAGCCGCGCCAACGTGTTGAGTGTGTGTTCGTCGCAATAACGCGTGATGGTTTTACCTTCGATGTACTCCATCACGAAATAGGGCAGGCCGTCTTCCGTGGTCCCGCCATCAATCAGCCGGGCAATGTTCGAGTGATCCAAGTTGGCGAGGATCTGGCGCTCCATCACAAAGCGCTTGATGATCGCATCGGAGTCCATGCCGCGCTTGATGAGCTTCAGCGCCACTTGCCGATCGAAAGTCTGATCAGCGCGAGTTGCGAGATAAACGGTGCCCATGCCGCCGCGGCCAATCTCGCGAATGATTTCGTAGGGGCCAATGCGCTGGCCTACCCGCGTCTTTTCGTGGACGGCCCGTTCATCGTCGTCGCCGTCGGCAAGAGGATTTATTCCGGAGCCATGCAAAGCGGGCGAGACGAGAAACGATCCGGCCTCCTCATGCGAGACCAGCAACCGCTCAATTCTACTGTGCAGTTCGGCATTGCCCTCGCATGCCTGGTCGAGAAATGCCGCGCGATGGCTTTCGTCAACCTCGAGGGCGGAATGAAAGAGGCTCTTTAGTTGTTCCCACGTTTCGGCGTTCATTGATATTAACCCGGGCCGCAATTGAGCTGCATTCTGAAAAACTGTTCCGCAGGATAGAAGTATTTACCCTTTACTAACTAACTTCGAATAGCAGTTGTCCCTTCTACTTAACAACGCGCATATCCGAAGGCTTTCGGCTCATTGAGAATCCGATGCGAGCGTCTGATCGAGCTCACTCTCACTTATTTCCTGGTGCAACCACGCTCGCGCCATCATCCACTCGCGTTTGACCGTGGCCGGCGAAACGCTGATCACCTCGGCGGTCTCTTCGATTGTCAGTCCGCCAAAGTAGCGCAGCTCGACGATTCGACTTTGCCGCGGGTCGATCTTGGCCAGCTCATTGAGCGCTTCGTCGAGTTTCAGCAAATTACTATCGGGTTCGAGCGCAATGTCCGCGACCTCGTCGAGTGATAGCTCCTCTTGCGGCCCACCTCGTTTTACGGCGGCATGTTTGCGCGCACTATCGATCAATATTCGGCGCATTGCCTGCGCGGCGATCGCAAAGAAGTGTGCTCGATTCTGCCAGCGCGCATCGTTTTGATCGATTAGTTTTAGGTAGGCCTCGTGAACCAGCGCCGTGGTTTGCAGCGTGTGGCCCGGCCGCTCGCGATAGAGAAAGTTGTGCGCCAGATTGCGCAATTCTTTGTAGATCAGCGGCACCAGCGCCTCCAGCGCCTGCTGATTGCCATCGCCCCATTCAAGGAGTAATCGGGTTACGTTATCTGAATCAGACGCCATTAATTCTTCCGGCCCGACTTACTTTTCGCCATTCATTCCGTCGTCATTTGAGCCGATTCGATGTTGGTCTGCGCGTGGACAAGTAGCAGGGGAAAAACAGAAACGCTTTCGGGCACTGGTTAGGGCGCCATAACCCCCTCGATCAAATGTCAGCTCCGGCATCGGGTGCGGGCTCGGAAGTTTGAGACGACCAAGTGTTTGTTCGCTGGACTGACCGTCAAGGGATTGTAAGGCATGCGCGCGCATTAATCCATTTTGGGGATTAAGCGCGGTGCGACGCGGGTGCAATTGAAA
>QHXE01000233.1 GCA_003222835.1 Acidobacteriota bacterium
CAGAACCAGGTAAAGCGATGACGCGCCGAAGACCATGCCCAGCAGCGTTCCCATAATGAGCGGCAGAGGCGTCAATTCGCGCAGGCGCACACCGGCAGGAATGTATGGTCGAAAGTTCTCTAGATACGGATTGTCGGGTTTAAATCCCACGCGATCAGGGAATTCCTGCGCGGCTGCGGCATCACTGGGGCTGATGGTTTCCGTGGACATCAGTTCTTAACCTCCGACGAGCGTCGTAAAAATCGGGGAAAATGCGGGAAAGACAGGAGGTACTTTACACGCGGCGGCTGTGTGAGGGCAAGCAAAATGCAAAATTGTTAAGTGCACCGGCAGAGCGCGGCGACGGCGCTTTCGATCGCGTTGCCTCGCCTGTGCGGGAGAGGGTTCTACCGCGCCTAGACGCTCCCCTTAATCCCGTCCTAGAGGGAGAGGATTTCACGGCGCCCGTTGCCGCTTCGCTTTGCCGGCGCGCTCCAAAGTCTACTGCTTAGTGCCCTTGCCGTTTGCGCTCGACGAGTCCGGCTTTGGTGCGTTGTAAACTTCGCGTGCTTTCACGACGTAAGCCTTGTCATCGTATTGCCCGTCGCCGTCGACGTCGACTTTCACTACGATCTTGTGCGACTTTCCGTCATGAATATCGTCAGGTTTGAATGCCAGACTGTATTGGCTGCGCAGCATCGCGTTGATCGAGCCGAGTACGTTGGGCAGCTCGCCTTCGAAAGTTACCGGATAAAAAGTTCCGCCGCTTTCTTTGGCAAAAGTCGTGAGTGTGTTATTTGCTTGCAGAAAGGTCATCCGGTCGATGGGAATCCCGCGGATGTTTGAGCCTTGGCCGGGATCCATGTTATCGCCGTACTTTTTCAGGAATAGGTTTCCGGTGCCGACGATGTAGATTGGAATGCCGGCATTCTGCACAATCTTTCGCGTTTGATCGAGATTGATTTTGCTGAACGTATCAATGCCGGACCCGACTAACAACACGGCTCGCCGCCGACCGCCCGGCACCGCTACCATGCCGGTGTACTCCTGGGTGCGTTCTTTTGAATCTTCCAGGACTACGGTATCACCTTTGCCGCCGATCAGAGTTAGCTTGAGCGCATCGAAAAGATTTGTTTCGGTGAATGCGGGCTGGTTCCTAAGGAGCAGGCTAATCACTTGCTGAATTCGCTGAGGATTGTTGGTGAAGTCCGTCAGAGGCGTAGGTCGCATGTCATAAGCAATTACCGAGACGTAATCTTCCGGCTTAATAAACTGTGACAGAAAGATAGCCGTGGGGCGAATGACTTCATTTTGGCCGGCTTCCATACCGCCGCTTCCGTAGTAGCCCAGAATTTGACCCAGCTTGCTGTATTCGACCACGAGCGTGACCGTGATTGGCGCTTCCGGTGTCGAAAAGTTCGTAATGTCTTTCTTCACGCCATCAACGAAGATCGCGAAGTTGTCTTTTTTAAGATTTAGAGAAGGCTGTCCGGTCTTCTTGTTATAGACGACCGCGTCGACGTTGACGATGTTAGTAGAGACAGTGATCTTTTCGGCCTCTTGCGGCTTGCCGGCGAGGTCGGGCGGCAAAGGCTCTTGCTGCTTCTCTTCGGTTTGTTGGTCGGGCCGCTTGTTCTTCTTCTGATCCGAAGCTGGCGGCTGCCGACGCGCCTGGGCAAACACGGGCGGGGTCGCAACCAATAAAAATGCTACAGCGATACTCAGAGCGAGTAGCCCCAAAAGACGATTGCTTTTCATAAAGACGTTCCTTTTACTGACGTTTAGAGTTCAAGCTTTAGCTTCTCTTTTCGGATGCGGGTAACCTGAAGGTTGAACTCTGAACCGTCCTTCTGGATTGAGGAGGCCAATTTATCAGCTTGTCGAGCTTGACTATATGGCGCTCGCGCGAGCACGGTCAAGCTGATGGACGGCCAATCCGAATGTTCTGATGCGAGGCGAGGAAGCCGAGTTTCCTAATGTTCCTCTCCCAT
The DNA here is from genome assembly GCA_003222835.1 of Acidobacteriota bacterium. The sequence continues at coordinate 1,971 of QHXE01000233.1, forward strand.
TGGGAGAGGATTAAGATGGGGGTCCCCGAAGGATTCTTAGTTTCTCTCCTTCGAGAGGTCTGAGAATAAGGGAAAGAGAAGGTTCTTCTTTCATCGCTATGCCCTCACGCCAGTTCCCAAAATGGAGAGGGAGCAAACAGGCTCACTTACTCCTTCTCTTCCACTCTAGCGCGGGTTGCCGCTCATGCTTTCGGCTTCGATGACTACATCGAACGCTCCTGAGTTGTCGCTTAAATTGCCTTCGTTTACACCAAGAAACAACACGCCGTCGCGTTGGGCCACAAAATCGCGGCTGCGGCCAATGAAGATAAAGTCGTCATTATCATCGCCAATGACGGCAATCAAGCCACCCGTCGGTTGATTGCGCATCAGCTTGTCGCGATCCGGGATACTTGGCAAACCGTCTGGCGTCGAAGTCCGGTTGTTCCCCAGATTCACGCGTCCAGAGGCGTTGATGCGCAGACGCTGGCCACGGCGCACGACCAGGCCGGTGTTGGTCCAACCGTTGCTGGCGTTATCGGACCGCACGCGGGTGTTGATTTGGAAGAATGTCGGGTTCGTCGTCGGCGCTGGAGTGCTTGTCGTTTGAGGCGGTTGATAGCTTGGTTGCGGATTAGTCGGCTGAGTGTTCGTCGGTTGAGTATTAGCGGGCGGCGGCTGATAGGTCGGCTGAGATGAAGTATTGCTCGTATTATCTTCGCCGGAACCGCTCGTATTTCCCGCGCTGCCCGCCGAATCAAACTCGATTGAGTCGACATCTTCCATGTAAACGGTAATGCGGCTCTTGCGCCCGCGCGTGCCGCTGCCCACGAGGATCGTGAACTGCTCGTTTTTGAAATTGACGATTTGGCCGCGAATCACGCTGCCGTCTTTTAGGCGTACAGTGTCAGCGAGCGCGGGCAGAGTCACGCTCAAAGCCAGCGCAACCATCATTAGCGAACGCAGAAAAACCTGTTTCATGACAACCTCCGGATGGAAAAGCAATGTTTTGATTGATGATTTTGCAGACACGCGCGCGTGCCGCCTTCAGGAGAGTTGAGTGAGCTATAACTCTTGCCCATCTTTTTCAGACGGGAGTCTACCACAATCGCGAGCCAGTGCGTCACAAAGTGCAGAGATCGCGAATCATTTTTCGTCATTGAAGAGCCATGCTTGCGGGACTAGTGGCGGCTACTATGAATGCGCGCAAGGCGATTTGGCGGGCTGCTTGGAGGTCTGACTGATACGGCACCACGACGTAATGAACACGGACGCCGGATGCGCTGAAGAAGGCGTGATAGGCCTGGTAATGCTTTTCGGCAACGAGCGCGCCGAGCGTTGAATGGAGATCAGGGTCGAGATAAATAATATAGATTGCGCCGGCTCGCGGTGGTTGCAGCGTTCCGTCCTTGAACATTCCGGCGAGCACGCTCTGAATTTCCAGATCGCCGAGGTTTCGATTGCCGGAGATGTCCAGCTTTTCCTGACTGAAAGTTGGGGCGAACCTGTTCTTAATTCCCAAGCCCTCGATCGCATCCAATTGAGTATGTTCGCGAATATTTAGAAGCAGTTTACTCAACTCAAGCTCGCGCGAGCGCAGCTCCATGTCAGCCCAACCGCTGCCCAGAAAGATGCTGTGCTGTTCGATGTCGCCGTCTATGGGCTGGCCGAACTTGACTCCGCTACTGAGCTGAAACGTCTTGACAATGAAGGCCTTCCCACCGTCGTCGTTAATCGCCGGTTCGTCGCGCCTTTCCTGCGCCCGAGTGGTGGCCGTGATCGCGATCATGATCAAAAGAATTAGTTTGAGTTTCATAATCAACTCTGCCCGCCGCAATAGGCTCCCTCTCCTTCTTCGAGAGGGCGGGGAGAGGGTTTGAGCAAGCAGACCTAACCAAATGTTCTTGCTTTTCGGTCCACTCAGGCCCTCACCCTAACCCTCTCCCAACGGGAGAGGGGACTTTTCGACCTGTTATGGCGTAGTCACGCTGAGCGCAAAGTCGTCGACCACAAAAGACGTTTTCAAACTCGTGTCTTCAACGCCGACGAGATAAATTTGAATTGTCTGACCCTTGAAGCTGCCGAGATCGAAAGATACTTGCGCATAGCCGACCTTAGCACTTAGATTCGAATACGTCGCCAGCGTCGTCAGCGCTGTACCCGATGAGTTGCGAATCTGGACTTTCAGTGTGTCATACGCTGTCGTGGCCGTCGTTTCGGTCGTGTCGATGTGCAGCCAAAACGAAAGCGTCGCTTGAGTCGCATTCGCGGGAATCGCGATCTGCTGCATGACCGTGTCTGTGTGCGCTGAACCATAACCATCGAGCCAGGCTTTCCACGATCCTAAGTGCGCAGGTTCGGACGCTGAATTATCGACGACTCCTGAAGTAACGCTCCACGGCGCGGGATTCGTTGAACCATTTTCAAAACCGGCGTTGCCGAGCAATTGCTGCGTCGTGCCTCCGCTGCTGGAGACTGTCAAGGTGATCGTGATCGAGTGCGTCGCCCCCCCGCCGGCTCCCGCAACCGAAATCTTGTAAGTTCCCGCGACGGTGGAAGCACCAACCGACATTGTCAATGAAGATGACCCCGTGCCGGGCGCGCCAATTGACGATGGATTGAAACTCGCAATTGCACCTGCCGGCAAGTCGGACGCTGATAAGGCGATCGAGGAATTGAAGCCTCCGGAAGTCGTCGTCGTGATAGCCGAAGAGCCCGAGTTCCCCTGCGAAATTGTCAGAGCAGACGGCGAAGCCGACAGCGCGAAGTCGCTGCTGCCGGATATCGTCGCATAAAGAGCGAAATCATCGACGACAAAAGAAGTCTTTAACTTCGAGTTTTCAACTCCGATCAAATAGACTTGAATTGTTTGTCCTTTGTATGAAGTCACATCGAATGAGACCTGGCGGTACCCCGAATTGGCATCAAGATTCGAGTAGGTCGCCAGCGTCGCCAGCACCGTGCCTGAGGCATTTCGAATCTGGACCTTCAAGGTGTCATTCGCAATGATTGCCGTTTCAGCCGTGTCGATGTGCAACCAAAAGGACAGCGTCGCCTGCGCTGTATTCGCGGCGATCGGCACTTGCTGTTGCAGTGTATCAGTGTGCGCCGAGCCGTAACCGTCCAACCATGCTTTCCACGATCCCGTGTGCGGCGCTTCATAAGTGGAGCTATTATCGATAACTGCCGGCGTAACGGTCCACGGCGCCGGATTGGACGATCCAATTTCAAACCCCGGATTGCCCAGCAACTGTTGGATCGTCCCGCTGCCGGTGGTCACTGTCAAATAGATCGTCGTAGGGTGTGTTTGTCCGCCGCCTGTGCCCGTAACTAGCACGTTATAAGTGCCAACCGGAGTCGAAGCACCGACAGAGATCGTTAAGGTCGATCCACCTGAGCCTGGCGCAGGGATAGTCGCGGGCAAGAAGCTGGCTGTAGCTCCCGCCGGCAAGCCTGAGACCGACAACGCAACTGAGGAGTTAAAGGTCCCTGAAAGGGTCGAGGTGATCGTCGCCGTCGCCATGCCGCCCTGACCAATCGTCAGCGAAGATGGTGACGCTGATAGTGAATAGAACGGGCCAAACTTGATATCAATGATTGGGTGCAGCTCAATTGCGTTAGGAGCGACGCCTTCCTGACCTTCGATGAAATCGAAGAAGCCGACGCCGGTAATTTGAACCGGGACATTGGCAGTTTGGAAACTACCGGTCGCGGTGAACATAGCGTCAAATTGTGCTCGCGCATGCGCGATGCCGGCGGCAAAAGGACTGCCTGGCCCGACGCATCCTGGATCTGGGATTTCCGCAATCATCGTATGTCCGGCACTATCCGTTACAACCATGTGATAGTCCGAGTCGTACGCGAGTTCATACTCCTGCAACGTCACGTTCATAACCCATAGAGTGGTTTCAGTGGGTTGCACGCGGTTATTATCGGGAAGAAAACTGGGCGGAGGTATGGCTGATAGGTTACTGATTGTCGTGCCGGTCGCAGAGCTAAGATTCACCAAGCTCGCATCGGGATCCGTGCCGGTTTTTACGGACCAACGCTCAACGCCACATTGTGCGAAAGACTGGTTAGCGAGGAAAAGCGGAAGCACCCCAACGCAGAGCAATGATATAAGAGAGAATCGTTTCATCCCTTCCCCTACAGTCCCAGGTAGACTTCGCGAATAACGAGGACCCGGCGAGGCAGTCCGAAGCCTTCGGAAATCCACACCCCAACAAACGGCACGTTATAGCTAGATAAACTGAGAAGGCCGCGGCCTTTCCATTTTTTGAATCAAGTCAGCACATGGTTTCGGAGAATTATGAGGATGCTAGACCGTCCGCTGACTTGTTCTCCTGCACGCGGTTTATACAGCTTCTCAATTTTTCTGCCAGCGCTCCGACGTGTGGTTCCTTAATGATGTCGATGTGGTTGCCGGGAATTTCATAAGTTTCGATCTCGCCCCGTACCAGTTCTCGCCAGCCATCGTATGAGTCATAGTCGGCAGTGAGATCAGTCGCGAGAAAAAGGGTGATGTCGCCTGAGTATGTTTGCGGCGTGTAGTCTTTCACCGCCGTGAAATTGATCTCCTCGATGTTTTTCAAGACTGGAGGCAGGCGCCTGCCGAGGCGTTGGTAAATTTTGTAGGCCCGGCGATAAAGCTTATGTTTCGCTTTCTCTGGCGCGTAGGCCAGCTTGTTTAGGAGATAGCCAACTTTCTTGGTTGCATTGAGCTGGCGGAGATTGGTCAGGTGTGACTGGAACTTCCGAGCTTGACGGCTGAGACGCTGACCCAGCGATGAGGAGCCGGGCAAGAGTTTGAAGTATCCGGCCGGATACGTGTCGAGAAGGGCCAGCAAGTCAACCTTCTCTCCCTCGGCTGCGAGCTGGCAAGCCATCTCGAACGCGATCGTGCCACCCGACGATCGACCGCCGAGCAGGTAGGGTCCTTCGGGCTGCAACTCGCGCATCTCTTTTATGTAATGCGCCGCCATCTCTTTGACACTCGTGTGCGGCTCTGACCTTCCATCCAATCCTTTCGCTTGCAATCCATAGAAAGGTTGATCGGGGCCGAGCAAGCGCCCGAGATCGCGATACTCGAGCACGTTACCGCCAGCCGCATGAACACAGAAGAAGGGATGGAGTTTGCCACCTTGAATCATCACCAGTGATGACCACGCGGCTTGCCATCCTTCACCACGCAGCACTCGCGCAAGCTTTTTCACTGTAGGTGCTTGAAAGAGCGTAGCCAGCGGAAGATTCTTGCCGAATGACTTTTCGATTTGCGCGAAGAGTCGCACCGCGAGCAGCGAGTGACCACCGAGATCGAAAAAGTTGTCGTCAACGCCAACCGGGCGCAAATTCAAGACCTTCTCCCAAATCCTGGTGAGCTTCAACTCAAGCTCATCACTCGCGGCGACGAAGCCTTTCGCGGATTTCGGCCTGAAACCGTCCGTCGAAGGCAACGCGCGTCGATCGACTTTGCCCATCGGCGTCAGCGGCAACGTTTCGAGGATGACAAACAGCGAGGGCACCATATGGTGGGGGAGCTTCTGCTGTAAAACATCGCGCACGTTATCGATGGTCAGTTCGCGGCCCTTGCGTGCAGTCAGATATGCCACCAGATGCTTGTCTCCCTCATCTTTGCGAGCGATTACGACTGCCTCGCGCACCGCAGGATGATCAGCCAAAGCCGCTTCAATCTCGCCCAGCTCGATGCGGAAGCCGCGAACCTTAACCTGATTATCGATACGCCCGATGAACTCGATCTCGCCTGTCGCCCGATAGCGAACCAAGTCGCCCGTCTTGTAAAGACGGGCATCGGATTGGCTCGAAAAAGAATTGCGAACAAATCGTTCGGTGTTTAGTTCCGGCCGATCCAGATAACCGTGCGCGAGTCCGTCGCCGCCGATGTAAAGCTCGCCCGGCACACCTATGGGTGCAGGATTAAGATACCGATCGAGCACATACACGGAAGTGTTCGAGATCGGATAACCGATAGGAACAGAGCCGTTGACGCGCGTCAGATCGTCAACCCGAAAGCAGGTCGTAAAGGTCGTGTTCTCTGTCGGGCCATAACCGTTGATGAACCGGCAGCCCTTCAACTCTTCGCAAACCTTCCGCACGTGTGGCACGGACAAGACGTCGCCGCCTGCCAACAACTGCCGGAGACCGCGCAGATCTTCGAGATGGTTATCGACCATCAGATGAAATAGACCAGCGGTAAGCCAGAGCGTGGTGACATCGTGGCGTTTGAGCGCGTCGCCCAATTCTTTCAGCGAAGCCTTGCCGGCAGGCATCAACGCCAGACGCGCGCCGTTCAGCAGACTGCCCCAAATCTCAAAAGTCGAAGCGTCGAAGGAGATCGGCGCGTACTGAAGAAAAACTTCATCGGCCGAGAAGCTGGCATAATTCGTGTTCTTGACCAACCGCACGACGTTGCGATGCATGATTGCGACGCCCTTCGGCCTGCCCGTCGAGCCGGACGTGTAAATCACATAAGCGAGATTGTCGGCGGTCGTCTTGAGCTCCGGATTTGATTGACTCTCAACCGCAAGTTGCTTCGATAGCTCGTCAACGCAAACCACTGCCACGGTATCGACAGTGAGATCGCCGAGCAGCTCCCGTTGGGTCAACAGCACTGACACACGCGCATCTTCGATCATGAACTGAAGGCGCGGCTTCGGATAATCCGGATCGAGCGGCACATACGCGCCACCGGCTTTCAGAATTCCGAGTAGCGCCACGATCATTTCGGGTGAGCGATGCAAACAAATAGCGACGCGGGTGTCCGCCACAATTCCCCGTCTTCGGAGGTAATGCGCGAGCTGATTTGCCCGAGCATTCAGCTCGCGATAGGTCAACGACCTGTTTCCGCAAATCAGCGCGATTGCGTCAGGGGTGCTTTCAACTTGCTGCTCGAATAACTCCTGGATGCATTTGGTCGAAGGATAGTCGGTCCTCGTATCGTTCCATTCAACCAACAACTGAAGGCGCTCGCGCTCAGTAAGCAGTGGCAGCTCCGAAAGCCTCTGGCCGGGATTTCGGACGACGCCTTCGAGCAAGTTCCGGAAATGGCCCATCATTCTCTCGACTGTCTCGCCTTCGAAAAGGTCGGCGTTCGATTCGAACAAACAAACCAGCTGTTCGTCGCGCTCGACGATGTCCAGAGTGAGATCGAAATTCGCCATTACGTTTTCAACGCGGAACTGAGTAGCCACCAAGTCGTGAAGTTGCAGCGGCGGTATATCTTCGCTCTGGAGCACGAACATCATCTGGACCAGGGGGTTATGAGCCAGGGTGCGTTCCGGCTGTAACTCCTTCACCAGGCGCTCGAAAGGCAAGTCCTGGTGGGCATACGCCCCGAGCGCGGACTCCTTCACGCGATTGAGCAGCTCAGTAAAAGCGGGATTACCGGAAAGACTTGCGCGCAATGCCAGCGTGTTTATGAACAACCCGATGACATTTTCAGTTTCCGGCGCGTTCCGTCCGGCTATGGGTGTGCCGACAACGATATCTTCCTCGCCGGTGTAACGATGCAGCAGGGTTTTGAACGCGGCCATCAGAGTCATGAAGAGCGTGACGCCCTGTTTCTGGCTGAGCTGTTTGAGACTTTGCGTGAGTTGCCGCGAGAGACAAATTGTATGGTGCGCGCCGCGGAAGGCTTTGAAAGCCTGCTCGTTCGGCCGCGGATGATCGGCGGGCAATTCCAGAATCGGCGGCAGCGTTTCGAATTGTTTTTTCCAATAGGCGAGTTGCGATTCGTACACCTCGCCGTCAAACCATTGACGTTGCCAGTGCGAGTAATCTGTGTATTGGATCGGCAACTCGGCCAGCGGGGACGGTTGGCCTTTTGAAAAAGCGTCGTATAGCGCCGACAGTTCCTGATTAAAAACGCCCATCGACCAACCATCGGTAACGATGTGGTGCATCGTGACCAGCAGCAAGTGCTCTTGCTCGCACAGACGGACCAGGATTGCCCTGATTAAGGGCCCTTGCGAGAGATCGAATGGTATTCGTACTTCGCGCTTGAGGATGCGTTGCGCTTCTGCTTCGCGATCTGCTTCCGCCAAGTGGCTCAGGTCCGTTAACGGCATTTCGCAAAATACATTCTTTGCGACCACCTGCGACGGCTCTCCATCCACGGTTCTAAACGTTGTCCGCAAAGCAGCGTGACGCGCGACGATGAAATCCAAAGCTTGCTTCAAAGCCCCAACATCGAGCGCGCCGGTCAGGCGAACTGCCGTCGGCGAGTGATAGAGAGCAGTCCCGGGCATCAGTTGACTCAAGACCCAGAGACCTTGCTGGTTATAAGAGAGCGGCGCTGATTCGCGCACCGGCTGACGTGGAATCGTCTGATTAGCCGCTTCGCTGCGGTGCTGCTTTTTCATCAGTCGCAATTCGAGCAGCGAGCGCTTGGCCGGCGAAAGCGCGGCCATCTGTTGCGCGAGACTTGAGTCATACGACGAGGCGATCTTCATGCTCATTTGCAATTCATATTTTACTGACTGGTCACCTAATAGAACTCAGGCTGAGCGAGCAACCGAGTCGGCGAGTTGAATTTGATGACTGAATTCGTGATGAAAATCCGGGCGACTGAGAGCCGAGTTCATTAAGCTTCATATACCGCTGAGCCATATTTCATCCTAACTAAACAGTGAATCGCTTGGAGGTTCCCCAAATATGCGGGAGACTGATTAGATGTAATCATGGTCAATGCATCTGGCGCGTGTTAATACTTTCCGGCGAGCAGGTAGCGGAAGAAACGATAGTAAAATCTCGGATAGGATTCCTCGAAATACTTGAAGGGCTCTTGAGCCATCAAGCGCGACTCGTGCTCGGGAAGCCGTTCCATGGCGACGTTAATATCGTGGTGATGGCCGACGTGATTGCAGTTGTTGTTAACGTACCATTGGGCCAACCTGCTTGCCCTGATGCTTCGCGTATTCAGTCTCGGGTTAGTACTGAAAGTTTCACATCTCCAGTGTTCAGGCAGTTCGATCAACGCGTGGATTGGGGCCCAACCGATGATCATGGGGATTAACCAAAGCTGGATCAGGATGTCCGTACGAAAGGTCACGGAGACCATAAACGCCAGACATAACAACGCCGCCATGGCCAGATAATCGCGGCGAATTCTGCTTATCACCATCTGATTAGGCTTCGGATTGGTTTCCGAAAGTTTCTCTTCGACTTTGCCAGCAAACGCAAATCCGATCCATTTCAAGGTTCCTGCGAAATGATTGAGCATGGAAAGGTGCAGCAAGAAACCAGTTATGCGGATCGGTAATGACTTGGACTCCATCCTTTGGTAGTTGTAGCTGAAACTCTCCTTGGTTACATCCTTATGATGACGAAAGTGGTCAGTAAGGTAGCGCCAAAAGGAAATTCCCAGCGGCGTTGCGATTAACATGCCCAACGCTTGATCGCGGGAGGCGCGACCTGTCGCTGTTCGGTGCAGACACTGATGGATCAACTCGGTCGCGTGAGCAAGAACGGCTCCGAGACAAACTTGCACGATAATTCTGAGCAGGCCATGTGTAACCAACACCGCGAAGCCTGCCAATCCCAACAAACTCGCCAAGACGATGAGCTTGGCTACGAAGATTAGCGGCACGACTTTCCTTAAAAAAGTTCGCTCTGAGGTAACATTATTGGCCGTCCAGGATCCGAATGAGTTGGCTCGCAATACGGGGTATGCTTCCATTAGACCGTCGGTGGTAATCGAGTCCGGCTGTAGGTTGGTCATAGCTGATGTCTACCCGGCATCGGCTGGTACAGGGCAGCTTTGTCAATAACTACGGGTAGAAGCAGACTTCAACCCAGAACTACGGGTAAAAGCAGACTTCAACCCAGCAAACGGTCCCCATGACCATTGCGCCGTCTCTTGGGTTTCATCGAGATAAAAGTCCCAACGAGGAAATGATTCCAGGAAAAGATGCTTATTGACGCGTTTTGTAGATTTAATCCGGGGATCCTAAGAAAGAAGAAGGTCTATCTCGTCGGCTAAAGACGATCAAGCTGCGGCTTCGTCGATCCACAATTCGCGATCAAGGCACGCCTGAGCTTCTTCTTCAGACAAATTCGCTAATTCGTCGATTAGTCTTGCCAGCTCACTCTGTGACTGCTTTTGCGCTACGCGAGGACAAAGCATTTCAGCGAGGCCGGAGATCGTGGGCGCCTGAAACACATCAACCATGCCCAGCTCGACGTCCAGAACGCTTCTTACCTTCGATACAACTCTCGCGGCCAGCAACGAATGCCCGCCCAAATCAAAAAAGTTTTCGTCTATGCCGATCTGATCGATCTTCAAAACGTCCCGCCATGCATCAGCCAGCAGTGTTTCAAGTGGCGTTCGTGGCGGAACAAAACTTTCGTCTGCTTCCGGACGAGTGGGATGCGGCTCGGGTAGCGCCCGCCGATCGGTCTTTCCATTGGGCATCAATGGCAACACATCGATCACTTCAAACGCCGCCGGCACCATGTAGGAAGGTAGCTTACTTTTCAAAAAGTTACGCAACTCGCTGGTTATTGCCCGCGACCCTGGTACCCAGACGACATAAGCCACCAGACGCTTGTCGTCATCTTCGCGCAGCACAACGACGCAATCATCAACATCGTCGTGACTTCTGAGGGCCTGTTCAATCTCTTCCAACTCAACGCGGAATCCGCGAATCTTGATTTGATTGTCGACTCGTCCGAGAAACTCTATGTTTCCATCCGCTTGATAACGAACGACGTCGCCGGTCTGGTAGAGGCGCGCGCCCGGATCGTCGCTGAACGGATTGGCAATAAACTTCTCAGAGGTGAGATCGGGACGGTTGAGATAACCACGTGCTACGCCAGGCCCACCGATGTGCAGTTGACCCGGAATGCCCATCGGAACAGGCCGCAGCCCGGGATCGAGCACATAAAGCTTCGTATTTGCCATTGGCCGGCCGATGGGAATAACACGCGGTGTAATGCCCGGTGCGTGCGCGCCAAGATCGCAAGCCGTGACGGCAATCGTGGTTTCGGTTGGGCCATAGGTGTTCAGCAGTCTTACATGGTCACCAACAATCTTCTTCCAGGCGCCGACGCGATCAGATGCTGCCTTCTCGCCGCCAATGATTACCAGGCGAACGCTTTGCGGCAGCGTGAGATTCTGTCCGCTCAAGGCATCCGTCAATTCATGCCAGTAAGCAGTCGGCAAATCGAGGATTGAAAGGTTCCATTCCTCGCAAAGCCGCAGAAAGTCCTTTGCCGAGCTGATCATTTCATCAGTGCGCAAGACGATGGTTCCACCACAGGTCAAAGCCAGATAGATTTCTTCCGCGCTGAGATCGAACGAAAGCGACCCAAATTGCAGGATGCGATCCCCAACCTCGATTTCGTATGCCGACTTGGCAGCCATTATGAAGTTCACCAGCGAGCGGTGTTCGAGCATCACACCCTTCGGATTTCCGGTCGAACCTGACGTATAGATCACAAGAGCGACATTAGAGGACGTCATTGGGACTGTCAGATTCTCTGCGCTTTCTCTGGCGATCATTTCCCAATCTTCATCTATGCAAATCATCGTGGCGTCGCCAGGAATATCTTTCGCAAGGTGTTTTTGGGTGATCACGACGGACAACGCTGCGTCCTCGACCATGAATGCAATTAGATTTTGCGGGTAATTGGGATCGAGTGGAACGTAGGCGCCGCCGGCTTTGAGCACGCTCAGAATGCTAACCAGCATTTCGAAAGATCGTTCGACACTGACGCCGACCAGCACCTCCGGGCCGACACCTTGCTTTCGCAGGTAATTAGCAAGCCGGTTCGCGCGAGAATTCAACTCGCGATATGTCAATTGCTCGTTATGAAACTCAGCGGCGACTGCGTCGGGCGTCCTGGCGACCTGGGCTTCAAACAGGTCATGTATACACGAGGCTTCAGGAAACTCGGTGCGCTTATCGTTCCATTCAACCAAGAGCTGATGACGCTCAGCGTCACTGAGCAGCGGCAGATCGCCGAGACGTTGCGCGGGATCGGCAGCCACGGACGCAAGCAAGTTCTGGAAATGTCCAAGCATCCGCTCCACAGTCGCCGGAGCAAACAAGTCCGTGGCGTACTCGAAAGAAAGGCAAAGCCGGTCGCTCTCGTCTTCGACTTCCAGACTGAGATCGAACTTTGACGTTGCGGTATTAAGTTTAACCGGACTCACCGTCAAACCCTCGACCGCGAGATCCGGCGCAGGCGTGTTTTGCAGCGCGAACATTACCTGGAATAGCGGCGAGCGATTGATGTTACGCTCGGGATTTAACTCTTCAACTAACTTTTCAAACGGAACATCCTGATTCGAGAAAGCGCCGAGCACGGTCTCGCGGACTCTGCCAAGAAATTCACGGAAAGTTGGATTGCCGACCATGTCTCCGCGGAAAACCAACGTGTTCACAAAAGCGCCAATTAGATCTTCCGTCTCGAGCATGGTGCGGCCCGCGACGGGCGATCCAATGACGATGTCTTCCTGTCCGCTATAGCGAAACAGCAGCGTTTGAAACGCGGCCAACAATGTGATGAACAATGTGCCGCCTTCGCTTTGACTCAACTCTTTGAGCGAGTTGGTCAAGGCTCTCGGCACGGTGGCTGATATTCGCGCGCCACTCATGTTTCCCGTCTCAGGCCGCGGAAAATCCGTCGGCAGATCCAGAGTTGCCGGCGCATTGGCCAGCTTCTGTTTCCAATAATCAAGTTGCTGCTCGAGCGTCTCGCCTTGCAACCGGCGCCGCTGCCACAAAGCAAAGTCCGCATACTGAATCGGCAATTGCGGAATGGCGGCGTTGTCATCGTCGCCTTGATAGAGGGCTGCTATTTCGCGGAGCAGCAATCCAATCGACCATCCGTCGCAGATAATATGGTGGATTGTGATAAGCAGCACGTGCTCGGTTGTGCTCAGCTTCAGCAGTTTGGTTCGCAGCAGCGGGCCGTGATTCAGATCGAAGGGCGTTTCTGCTTCCGCGGCGAATATGCGATCGATTTCCGCGTCCTGATCCGAAGTCAATGCAAGATCGGAGACTTCGAGGGCTGCGGTCATCGGTGGCGTAATCACCTGCATCGGCGATCCTTCTATCATGACGAAGTTCGTGCGGAGAATTTCGTGACGTGCGACGACCGTGTTTAGAGCGCGCTGCAACCGTTGAATGTCGAGCGCGCCGCCAATCCGAATCGCGCTGCCAACGTTGTAGGCGGAACGGTTCGGCGTTGTCTGATCCAATAGCCAGAACTGTTGTTGCGTGAATGACAGCGGCGCCGTGCCGTTACGCTCAAAGCGGGCGATTGATTGGGGCAACACTCCTTCGTTGCGCTCTTTGAGCGATTGAAGCGCTGCGGCCAGCGAACTAACCGTGGGATTGTCGAAGAGAATACGCAACGGCGCTTCAATCAAGAGCTCGCTGCGAACCCGCGAAATGACGCGGACCGCCAGCAATGAGTGTCCGCCCAGCTCAAAGAAATTGTCGTTGACGCCGACGCGCTCAACGCGCAACACATCACCCCAGATTGCGGCGAGGCTTTTCTCGAATTCGTTTCGTGGCGCGAGATACTCGCTCGATAGTTTTATTCTCGCCTGTTGAGGATCAGGCAAAGCGAGGCGGTTAACTTTTCCATTTGGGGACAGAGGGAGGCCGTCCAGTAGGACGAATGCCGCCGGAACCAAATGCTCCGGCAATTGTTCGCTCAGAAAGTTTCGCAACTCTCCGGCGTGGGGCGCCGTTCCATTGGCGACCAGATAAGCAATCAGCTTTTTATCACCGCCGGCATCATCGCGCGCGACGACTACGCACTCGCGGACCGATGGATGTTTCGTCAGCGCCACTTCGATTTCGCCCAGCTCGATCCGAAAGCCGCGCAACTTCACTTGCTGATCGCGCCGGCCGGCAAATTCGATCTCGCCACCCTTTCGCATGCGCGCCCAGTCGCCGGTCCGATAGAGTCGCGCGCCGCTTTGTTCGCTGAACGGATGCGGAATAAATTTCTGAGCGGTGAGTTTCGGATGATTCAGGTAACCGCGACCGATACCGGCCCCACCGATGTATAACTCGCCGGCTTCGCCGACATCACAGAGGCGCTGTTGTTCATCGAGGACGTAAATCTCAGTGTTGGCGATCGGCGTTCCGATGGGAATTATTTCAATGTTCTCGTCGACCTGCTCCGGAATGCGATACAAACAAACGATGCCCGCGGTCTCAGTCTGTCCAAACATGTGCACATGCCGAGCCGAATGCTGAAACTGTCTCATCCAAGTTTGCGGAATGTCGGATAACAAAGGCTCGCTGGCCGAAAGGATCAGACGCAGTCGATTGTCGAGCAGGCGGGTGCGCTCTTCGTTGCCGAGACTTGCCAGGATAGTCGTGCAGTGGCGCCAAAACGACGGCACGGCATCCATCACGGTTACGCCGCTCTTCTTAATCGTCGTGAACAGCGCCAGCGGATCTTTTCGGTGCTCCGAATTCGCGATCACTACGCCGGCGCCTTGCGACAGCGGCAACATCAATTGGCGCCGCGACGACGAAAAAGCCATCGAGGCGGTGTGTAGATAAAGATCGTCGGGATTGATTTTCAGCTCGTGATTGAGCGCAAGTAGATAATTTGACAGATTCCCGTGCGTGATCATTGCGCCCTTGGGACGGCCCGTCGATCCTGACGTGTAAATCACGTAAGCAAGATCATCCGGCGATGGTCCATCGGAAAGATTCGTTCCGGATTCTTTTGAAATCGCGGACCGGTGCCGATCGAGCAGAACTGTTGGAGTTTCGCTTGCCGAAAACAGATTTATGAAATTTGATCTCGTCAACAGGAGCCTTGGCTGCGCATCCGCAAGCATGAAAGCCAAGCGCTCACTCGGGTATTCCGGGTCCAGAGGTAAGTAGGCGCCGCCGGCTTTTAGGATTCCGAGAATACCTATCGCCATCTCAAGCGAGCGATCGATGCAAATCCCAACCAGCGATTCGGCTCCCACCCCCAAAGCCCGCAAATGGCGCGCGAGCCGATTTGCGCGCACATTCAAGTCCTCAAACGTCAGTGTCTCACCATCGCAGGAGAGGGCAGTCCTATTCGGATTGTGAGCGGCTTTCTCTTCGAACAAGCGCGGGAATGGCCGTTCGCTAAAGTGAGCCATCCGTGGGCCCCGAAGTTGGGCCGACGAAGCGGATAGGACGTCAGGAATGTTCTTGGGCGCGAGACTGGATGTCTCGATCTTTGGGTTGGACATGTCTGGCAGCACTCTGAAGTTTCTTGAGTCACCTAGGGCGGGGTGACGCGTTATCTTTTGGCTATTTCAGAATTCTCCTTGCTGATTTCGATGATGGCGCCAACTTTTCGCTTCAGGTCAGTCTGAACCGAGAGATAGATGTTTCCCTCGTCGTCGAGCGTTACGCCCTGAACGTTCTTCAGTTGCCCGCCAAATGCCGCGATAGTTTTCAGTTCTTCGTTGGGTGTGTAAACGTAAAGCTTATTGTTGTGGCTGTCGGTGATGTAAAGCGAACCCTTCGAGTAGAAGATTGTCTCCGGCGAAAAGGAATCTTTTCGATCGACAACGCGATGCAGTTTCTTTTCACCGTCCAGCAAATAGAGCACATCGTCTTCGTTGTCCGCGATGTAGAGATTGCCGCGATCGTCAAAGACCATGCTCTCAGGCTTGGTAATCCCGTATTCTTTTCCCAGAAACTCAGAAACCTGGCCATCGCGCGTGACGCGGAACACTTCATGTTGCTCGCCATCGCCAACCAAAAGCGATCCATCGGGGGTGAGCGCGATGCCTTCAGTCGAAATTAAACCTTTGTCTTTGCCGGCCACGAGTCGCGGCGTGCCATTGGCGGTAAATTCCCAAAGGCCACCCGCATCGTCATCGGTGAAAAAAATGTTGTCTTGAGAGTCGATTACCAGATCTTCGGGAGACCGAGTTCCAAAGCGCGAATCGATCAGCGTCCTCAAGCCATCCTGTTTGCTCCAGGATTCGAGCGCGACGCCGCCCTCGTCGGCCAGGTACAGCTTTCCTTTGTGCCATAGCAGCCCGTCAGGTGATCCGAATTTGATCTTATTGTTATTCGCAAACAAGGTCGCCTTGTACGACTCGTCCGTCATGACGACCAGACCTTCCTTCTGAATCTTGCAGGAAGTCAGAAAGACGAGAGCGCCGGCAATGATGGCAGTGCCTATTAGCTTCATAGAATTACTTCGCTTCACGATGCTCCTTAACTGATTCCGAACAGCACGTGCCTCCGCATTGCCGCCAGCAATCCGAGAAACGCTCTGACGTGGATCATTGTGCTGGAGACTTCGAAAGCTACGGCGAAGATGAGTGCGCTCGACAGCGCGCTGTAGCTCACGGTTAAGCCAGCGAGTTTGTCGAGCCAAACACTAAACCTCTTTCTGAGGGCGTACTGGATGATCGAAACTTCGGCAATCGCAACCCCGGCGCCGGCGGCAATGTCCAGCGGCGTGTGCTGTGCGCCAATCATCTTGCCCATTAGGATTACCAGGATGGTCCAGCCGAGTGCGATCAATCCCAGCCGGCGCGACGCCAGCCAGATGCCGAGCGAGATCGCGATGAAAAAACCGGCGTGGTCGCTGGGAAACGATCCCAGATCGTTGGTTTCGACGTAGCCGTTTAGCAGAGCGCGATAATCCTTCTGGCTGTTTGCATCCAAAGGCACACGCACCGGCATGCGCTTCATCTCGACGAGTTGATCTCCTTCGAGCCGATAGATCTTGCGCGACTGAATCTCCGGCCTGGGAAGAAAAATGGTGTGTGACAGGACTTTCGTGGTCGCGATCACACAGACCGAAGCCAACAACCCGACAATCAGAATCTTGCGGCGCGTGGTGGTTCCATTAGTTGTTTTTCCGCCATACCAGGCAGCCAGAAAGCAACAACCAATCACGCCGGCCTTCGCCAGATCGTTGTCCTGAAAAAACGCGACCGTGCTGTCGAACAACCAAGATCGCCCCGCCAGGCCATTAATGCCCAGCAGAAGCCGATCGTTTAAGTTCGTCAGCGTCGTCACGAGCGAAGCGAAAACCGATGAAACAATAATTGCGCCGACCAATTCGTTTGCCTCCCAAATCAATTCAACTCTCATGAGATAAAGGTTCAAAACGCCAAACTTGCCAGAAATCTAAGCGGACGCAATGTCCTGATCCCAACCAGGTTGAGATCGAACTTGGATGACCATGGCCTTCGACTCCACTACGCTCAAATTAGTGCCCGGGGAGCACGGAACCTGCTTGCTATTAATCATTTAACCCTGCGGGAGGTTTTTCAGGTCCAGCGACTCCGGAGGACCGATTCACATGTCCGCTTCAATCGCGCGCCACTGTTCTTACGAAATCCATCCGCCTTCAAAGTCCGAGGAAGAGATGTCTCCCGCCCTGACCAGGCAGACAGTTTCCTTAACGCGGAACGTCGCTGAGTTGGTCGCCGCACACGCAGCGGCAGCGCCAAAGGCGATTGCCATTACTGACGATGGCAGAGTGATGACCTATGGCGAACTGGATGAACGTGCGAACCGGCTGGCCAATTATCTCATTGAGCTCGGCGTCGGACCGGAAGCCATTGTGGGACTTTGTCTGGATCGTTCCCTGCTGTCGGTCGTGAGCGCCCTCGCAGTTCTTAAAAGCGGCGGAGCCTTCCTCCCGCTCGATCCGGCCTATCCGATCGAGCGACTGCTCTTCATGCTGAACGATGCCCAGCCGAGCGTGGTAATAACTCTTGACGCAGATGCAAAGAACATCTCGCGCGGTCGATGGAAGGTTCTTAGTATCGATGGTAATGAAACCTATGAGAATTATTCCGCCGACGTACCCGCTACCACATTCAGCAGCGAGCAACTGGCTTATGTCATCTATACGTCCGGGTCAACCGGACAA
>QHXE01000455.1 GCA_003222835.1 Acidobacteriota bacterium
GACGACGCATGGCGCGATCGGATTCTCGACGGCGCTACCGCCATCGATGACGTTGGGATGCGGTTCCTGGGGAGGGAACGTGACGTCGGACAACGTTTCACCGTTGCATCTGATGGACATCAAGCGCGTCGCGTTTGAGACCCGTGCCGTGGCGAGCAAGCGACCGGCGATTGCGGCCCAAACAGCAGCGTTGCCATCGCAGCCGATCGCGGTAAGCAGGCCCGCCACAACATCAGCTCGTTCCGGCGAAACTCCAAAAGTCAGCCGCGAAGAGATTGCGGCGATTGTCGATCGCTTTCTCGCGAATCGGCGGCCCGAACCGGCGCCTCCGCTTTCCGCGCCACCGCCAAACGCTCAATCTGCTTCGGTAACGGCCGGGAATGGTGGTAGTCCTACGCCGGCGCCTGCCGGCGGCGGTTCAAAATCGACAACAGACGGACACCAGGCCGCAGATTTCGTCAGCGAAGACGACGTCCGCCGCGCGATTCAAAAGGGTGAGAAGATTTACGTAAGCGCTAAGACGATCATCAGCATTCGGTCGCTTAATTACTACTCACTAACTACGAGTGACTTCATGGGACGCCTTGTTACTTCAGTTACGATTGAAAATCTTCTCGACCCGTCTAAGAATCTTAGATGTGATGCGTTGGTCGATACCGGAGCTTCGCATTTGGTCCTCCCGAGCGCTTGGCGAGGGCGACTCGGGGACCTGCGACGGTTTGGGACCGTGAATTTAGAGACCGCAACACAAGCGATCGTCCCTGGTGAGGTTTATGGTCCGGTTCAAATACAGGTTGAGGGCTTTCGTGCAATTTCCAGTGAAGTCGTTTTCATGGATATGGAACCAGCAGACGGCGTTTACGAACCGTTGATTGGCTATATTCCCCTCGAACAGTCCCAAATCGCGGTTGACGTAGTGGGACAGCGTTTGCTGCACGTCAAACATCTGGATTTGAAATCACTGAACTAATCTAAGCAGAGTAAGAAGAGAAGCGCTAAAACGAATTAACCAATTAAGAAGATGTTCCTCGGTAAAGTCATCGGTACTGTCTGGTCGACGAAAAAGACGCCTGACCTCGAAGGCGTGCGATTTCTCGTTGTGCATCCCTACGACTTGGATAAACAGCCTACGAAGAACATAGTCGTCGTTGCCGATCGTTTAGGCGCCGGCACGGGAGAAGTAGTGATGTGCGCTTACGGTAAAGCAGCGCGCTCGGCGATTGGCGACCAGGAGATGTCGATTGAAGCCGCAGTCGTCGGTATCGTCGATCGAGTTGATCTTGCCGAGACAGAGTCGGAAGAGTTGCGAGAAGCCGCGCGCGCGCTGCTTGGACGCGACAATGGGCGACCCTAGAGGATTGCGAAATTCGGATTTCGGATTTCGGATTGGGAAAACTCAAACCTCTGAAAATCCGCAATTCGAAATCCGCATTCCGCAATCTATTTAATGGCTAATGAAGAGTTGATCTATCGCCTCACTCGCGCGGTCTACGAGCGCCTGGGCACGTCAACGGACGAAAGCGTTGTCGAACAACTGGTCACCGACATTTATCGCACGATTGAACCTGAATTGGCTGTCGACGGCGCCGCGCAAACATCTCGGTCGAGTTCCGCAGGTGATTCGTTCAGTCAGGCCGACACGCGCGCCGGCTCCGCGGATCGTTTGGTCATCTCGGTTTTTGGCGTCGACCATCCGGGCATCGTCGCCGGCGTGTCGCAGATTTTGGCCGACGCGGGTTGCAGCATAGCCGACATCAATCAAACAGTGGTGCAGGGAAAATTCGCGATGGTAATCATCGCCAACGCGTCGCGCTCGCAGGCCTCAGCAACCGAGTTGAAAGAACGTTTTCGCGCCGAAGGGGAGAAACTTGGCGTGCGCATTTATGCCCAGCGCGAAGACTTGTTTCATGCGATGCATCGGATTTAGAGATTTCGGATTGCGGATTTCGGATTTGAAAACACGCCAGCTTTGTTGATAATCAATGCGCTATTTCTGATTGGCAGTCCGCAATCCGAAATCGCAATCCGAAATTCTTATCGTGCACCCTGAAATCTCACGTCGATGTTTAGCCTGCGGCGCCTCTTTTCGCGAAGGCGCACTGTTCTGTCCCGAGTGCGGGCAGCCGCTTACGAAAGCTGCGGATGGAACGTCCGGTCCTAAGCCCAGCGAGGATGCGCCGACATCGCCGGTAACGTCCGTTCCGAGCGAACCTGCCAGCCACGTGATCGCCTCGGCGTCACCGTCCCCGGTCGTCCCGGCTCCTGAGATCCAGACCGTGAGTGAAGTACCTACGGCGCCGCAGCCTCGTGACAAATTGCATCGCGCTTCGACAGCCACGCGAGAAGCATTGGCCGACAATGTCAAGCGGGTGGAAAAAATTCGGCAGGTCTCGACCGTAATGTTCGAGGAAGCTTCTTACGATCCCAGTCTGCGCTTTGTGCTGGTAGCATTGGGCCTGTTCATCGTGTTCATCATCCTATTGGTGCTTAGCAAAGTGATGGGATAGAGAAGCAGAGGTCAGAGATCCGAGGTCAGAAGTCAGACAAGAAGGCCGATCGCTGACTTCTGACCTCCGACCTCTGTTTTTATGGAATACACTAAGTCCGAAATTCTCGAAACCGTGCGCATGACCGAGATGGAGCATCTCGACATTCGCACGATCACGCTGGGGTTGAGTTTGCGCGATTGCGCGACTGAGTCGATGAGCAGCACCGCGGAGCGCGCGCGCGAAAAGATCGAACGCACGGCTGCAAGCCTGGTGAAGACGGTGGATGACATAGGGAACGAGATTGGCATTCGTATCGCGAACAAGCGCATCGCGGTCACGCCGGTTTCGATTTTGACCGAAGGAGCGAGCGGTAATCCCGTCGATCTTGGTCGGGCAATTGACGACGCGGCCAGAATTGTCGGCGTAGACTTTGTCGGTGGATATTCAGCGCTGGTGCACAAAGGATTCACGCACAAAGAAACCGAGTTTCTCGATTCGATACCTGAAGCGCTCGCCTCGACTGAACGGCTCTGCGGATCAGTGAACGCCGCGACGACCCGCGCCGGAATCAACATGGATGCAGTCGCGCGCGTGGGCGGTCTGATCAAGGAAGCCGCCGAACGCACGCGCGATCGTTCTGGCATCGCCTGCGCCAAGTTTGTTTGTTTCGCCAACGCCGTCGAAGACAATCCATTCATGGCCGGCGCTTTTCACGGCGTCGGCGAGCCTGAAGCCGTGTTGAATGTCGGCGTATCCGGCCCCGGCGTTGTCAATCACGCGGTACAGCACGTCGATCCCGATCTTCCGCTCCACGACCTTGCGGAGGTCATCAAGAAACTCTCTTTCAAACTCGCGCGGGCCGGCGAGTTGGTTGGCCGCGAAGCTTCGCGCCGTCTGGGAATTCCGTTCGGCATAATCGATCTTTCGCTGGCGCCGACGCCTGTGCCCGGTGATTCGGTGGCGAACATTCTCGAAGCCATGGGATTTGAGCGCGCGGGCGCGCATGGTACCACAGCGGCGTTGGCGTTACTTACGGATGCGGTGAAGAAGGGCGGAGCGATGGCCAGCAACTCGGTCGGCGGCATGAGCGGCGCTTTCATCCCGGTTTCCGAAGACGCCGGCATGATCGAAGCGGTACGTGCGGGCGCTCTGTCGATCGACAAACTGGAAGCGTGGACCAGCGTCTGCTCGGTGGGAATCGATATGGTGGCGGTGCCCGGTTCAACTTCCGCTGAAACGATCGCGGCCATCATCGCCGATGAAATGGCTGTCGGCGTGATGAATAACAAGACGACTGCGGTGCGGATCATTCCGGTTCCCGGTCGCGAGGTTGGCGACATGGTTGAATTCGGTGGACTGCTGGGCTCGGCGCCAATCATGGCGGTCAGTCGCTTTTCTTCCGATCAATTCATCCGCCGCGGCGGTCGGATTCCCGCGCCGGTGCAGAGCTTGCGAAACTGACAACTTGATTTCTTGAGAAAACAAGATGAATCGAGCTGACTTCCGTAAGCTGACTGAAATTAGAATCAAGGAAGCGAAGGTCCTTTTGGATCGTAAATGTTATGAAGGAGCATATTACTTGGCTGGGTATGCTGTAGAGTGCGCTCTCAAGGCTTGCATTGCCAAGGAAACCAAAGCAGACGATTTTCCGCCCCGCAATGCAAATGAATTGTATACGCATGATCTGAAGTCCTTGGTTAACAAAGCCAAATTAACCGAAGAGTTAGAGGAGCGAATACTCAGAGTGGTACAATTCGAATCAAACTGGCGTGCGGTCAAGGATTGGAAGGAAATCACGCGATATGAGTATCCAATAGATGCCAAGAGAGCCAAGGACCTGTACCGCGCCATCACAACTTCTCGAAATGGAGTATTACCGTGGTTGAAGAAGTACTGGTAAGGGAAAATCTCTTACCGCAGGAAATTACTTGCGGCGAGGAATTGGTGCGGCGTGTGAAACGGGCTGGGCTTAGAGTCGTAGCCGCGTATTGGGTTCGGGACCGGACCGCTGAGAGTGCCTCTTGGACGCTCGATCTGGTGATGCCTGAAGTCGACAAACAGGGCCCTTTAAAACTCTATGAGAAGATTCATGACATCGTGCGCGTACCGACGCGAATACAGTGTGGGTTGGATATCAACATCATTGAAGTCTTGGGAGTTAAGTATTCGTTCTTCAAAATGTTGAAGTCGTCGATAAGGTCAGAAAAAGCCTTATCTAACGTTAGGCTCTCTCAATTTGTGGTAGGAGATGGCCTGTTCGATTTGTACATTTATCAGTTTCCGGCCACGAACAATGATCACAGATAGTCTTGCGAGCGATCAGATGGAACGAGAAGCACTTGGACTAATTGAATGCCGCGGCCTGGTGGCGATGATTGAGGCGGCCGACGCGGCGGTAAAAGGCGCCAACGTGAAACTGGTTGGCTGGGAAAAGATCGACGCGGGTCTAGTGACCGCCATTGTGCGCGGTGAGGTCGGCGCGGTCAAAAGCGCGGTTGAGGCCGGCGCGGCCGCTGGTCGCCGGGTCGGTGAAGTCGTCGCCACTCACGTAATCCCACGTCCTCACATGGACGTTGACGGCGCGATTCCGGTTCTTCACACGGGCGAAACCACGCGCAAAAAGATCAGCGGCTCGGTGCGGGCTAAAAGCTAGGATGGCGATTACGATAATCCCTTCAATGGCTGGCCAAAGGTGAATTCGATCAGGTGGCCGTCCGGGTCGCGCACCATGGCAAAATATCCCACCACGCCGCCAATATCAGTAGGAGGGTCGATGAGAATGTTTTGCTGTCGCGCTTGCTCGGCAATGCGATCGACTTCTTCCCGCGAGTCGCATTGAAAACCGAAATGATCGAGACGCGCCGTCACTTCATCCTGAACCATCACTAACACGAAGGTCGGATCTTCACCAATCGGAGTCGGCGGGCCGAGCCAGACGTTGTGACGACCTTCAAGCCGGCGGTCACGAACGATCGTAAGGCCACAGAACGAGGTGTAAAACTCAACCGAGCGATCGAGATCGCTCACGTTGATTGTGATGTGCGTCCAGCGAATCGGCATTGGTCAGGCGTCCACAACTATTCGAGAAGCTTTGGAATTTGAATTATCATACAGTGCTCGTAGATCGTCCAGATACATGACCAGGTACGTAGCATTTCTCCGCGCCATCAATGTCGCCGGGCAGAAGCTAATCAAGATGCAAGAGCTGGCACGGATTTTCGCGGCGGCAGGATGCAAGAACGTAGGGACTTACATTCAGAGCGGCAATGTGATCTTCGATTCCAAGTCAACCAATTCAGCCGCGCTATCCAAGAAAATCGAGCGTACACTTCAGCAGGCTTTGGGTTACGAGGTCACGGTTATTCTGCGAACAGTCGCCGAAGTCGAAGCACTGGTTCGACGCAATCCGTTTAAGAAAATCAAAACCGATGACGAGGTAATGCCGTTCGTCGTGTTCCTTTCCCACCAACCAAAACCCACGCCAAAGCTGCCTTTGATATCAATCAGAGAAAGCCTCGAGTTATTCGAAATCAAAAATGGCGCCGCCTTTATTGCGGCCCGCCGCAAGCAGAATGGCTGGTTCGGTTTTCCCAACGCGTTCGTCGAGAAAGAACTAGGCGTGGTCGGAACGACGCGAAACTGGAACACAGTTAACAAAATTGTGCATTTCGCTGAGGCACTCGACGAAGAGCGGAAATAGATTCGACCTTGAATGCCTCGCCGACTCGCGGTAATCTTTGCGCTCAATGAAGTCCGATTCACGGTCGTTACAGGTTGAAACTAAAAACTCTTAACCGCAGAGGTCGCAGAGGAAATCGCAGAGGAACGCAAAGGTTTTCCTCAGCGTCCTCCGCGAATACCTCCGCGTCCTTTGCGTTAAACTGATCGTCATACAGGAGATCACCATGATTTCGAAAAAACCTTTCAGTGTCTTGCTTGTTATTGTCTTGCTTGCTGTCGCTCTTTCAGGACAAACGGCCAGACGCCCTCTGAAGCTCGATGACCTCGCTCGCTTTCGCGACGTGCGCGATCCGCAGCTTTCTCCCGACGGACAATGGGTGGCATACGTCGTTTCAACCACCGACACGAAAGAGGACAAGAGCAACACGCACATCTGGATGGCCGGCTACGACGGTAAGAACGATCGACAGATCACATTCAGCAACGACAGCGAAAGTTCGCCACGCTGGAGTCCCGACGGAAAATATCTTTCGTTCAGTTCGTCGCGGCCGGGAAAAGCGAAAGGCAGTCAGGTGTGGCTCTTGGATCGCAGCGGCGGCGAGGCTTATCAACTCACCGAATTGAAAGGCCGTTTACAGGGCTATGAATGGTCGCCGGATTCAAAACGGCTGGCGCTGCTGATCGGCGATCCTGATCCCGACGCGCCCGATCCGGCTGCCACTCCAACGCCAGGCGTGCCGCCGAAACCGCCGAAGCCGATCGTCATCGATCGTTATCGATACAAACAGGACGTGCAGGGATATCTATTGTCGGGCCGCCATAGCTACATCTATCTATACGATATTGCGACCAAGAAGCTCGATCGTTTGACGAAGAGCAAGTGGGACGAGTCCTCGCCTTCATGGTCGCCCGACAGCATGCGCATCGCGTTCATGAGCAATCACGCCGACGATCCCGATCGCGATCCAGCAGCGCAGTTGTACGTCGCGGACGCAAAGGCGGGCGTGACTGAGAAGCAATTAACCTCGATTGACAATCGCACCAGTCGTGCGCGTCCGGAGTGGTCGCCGGATGGAAAGTGGCTCGTCTTCACTGAGGGTGATGAGAAAAAGTTTGGCGCCTACAACATGGAGCACTTGATGTTCGCGCCGGCTGACGCGAGCGCTGC
This sequence comes from Acidobacteriota bacterium, assembly GCA_003222835.1. The sequence goes on from QHXE01000455.1 coordinate 7,339, forward strand.
GCCCACACGAGTGAAGGCTGTTGAGGATCTTGATCGCGGCGTTTCAGGTCTGAGATTCGGTAGCGAACCCGGTTCGCTGATGGCGTTAGTTAGCGACGATCGTTCAGTCTATCCTATAAACATCACGCGCAACGTAGTCAAGCGCCTGCTCGATCCGCCGGTGGTAGTTTCGAGCTTGTCGATCGCCGGCAGTCACACCGTTCTGCTTTCCGGCGACGATAAGAAATCGACGGAAATCTATGCGATGGAAGGCAAGACCTTGCGTCAGCTCACTCACCAGAACGATGCGTTGATGAGCGAACTTCAGATCGCGCAGACCGAGGACGTCAGTTTCAAAAGCAAAGACGGAACGGAAGTGCACGGCCTGCTCACGTATGCGGTTGGTTACAAAAAAGGCAAAAGAGTTCCGTTGTTATTGCGCATTCACGGTGGCCCAAACGGACAGGACCAGCATTCGTTTAGTTTCGAGCGCCAGTTTTTTGCCGCCAACGGCTATGCAGTCCTGGCCGTGAACTATCGCGGCAGCTCCGGACGCGGGCAGAAATATTCGCGCGCGATTTTCGCCGACTGGGGTCATTACGAAGTTGAAGATCTGGAAGCCGGCGTCGATCACGTGATTCAAATGGGCGTCGCTGACGCGGACCGACTAGGCGTCGGCGGATGGAGTTACGGCGGTATTCTCACCGACTACATGATCGCCACCGATCAGCGCTTCAAAGGCGCCACCAGCGGCGCCGGCACAGCCTTCACGGTCGCTTTCTACGGCACCGATCAATACATCATTCAATACGATT